>NZ_JBEXMH010000024.1:0-128247 GCF_040610415.1 Amycolatopsis sp. NPDC004079
ATCTTCCACCACACCACGTGGTTGGCGTGCCCGGCCAGGTTGAACGCCAGCGTCGTCTCCAGGCCCACGATCGACCCGAAATCGCCCGCCTCGCGCGCGGCGGCGAGCTTGTCCAGCGTGTCGTTCGCGCCCTTCACGTAGGTCGCGTGGTGCTTGCTGTGGTGCAGCTCGTTGATCTCGCCCGAAATGTAGGGCGCGAGAGCGCCGTAGTCGTAATCGAGTTCGGGCAGCTCGTACCGGGCCATGGGGCCCTCCTTCTGGTCGACGCGCGGTTTTGCTTGGCGGCTTCCCTCGCGGGAGCCTTCTGAAACCGAGCCTCGTACTTCAAGCTAGGTGGAGGTCAACCGGCTGTGACCCGGGTCATGCCGAGGGGTCGCGGTACTGCGCGAGGTCGGCGGCCAGTTCGTCGAACACCGCCACGTTGTGCTCGAACGCGACCACGGATTCGTCGATCACCCGGGCGCGGTCGTCCTCGCTCCACGGTGCCTCGTCGAGCTTCGCGCGGTAGCGGTCGCGGAACGCGGGGGCGCTGCCGATCTCGTCGAAGCGGTAGAAGAGCGTGCCCGCCTCGGCGAGGTCGAACTTCTTCTCCAGCAGCCGCCGGATGATCTGGCCGCCCGCGATGTCGCCGAGGTAGCGCGTGTAGTGGTGCGCTACGAAGCCGCCGGACCAGCGCGACGCCTCGGCGATCCGTGCGATGTAGGCCTCGGTGGCGGCGAGCGGGGCGATCTCGGCGCGCCAGCCGGGGCCGATCAGATGGGCGAGGTCGCGTTCCAGCGCGGGGAGCCGCCGCAGCTCCTCGAACACGAACTCGCCGCCGACCGGGTCGCCGGCCATCGCATCGCCGGCGCGCTCGATGGCCTGGTAGATGAAGTAGTACTGGGTGGCGAGTGCCGCGTAGCCCGCCAGTGTCAGCTCGCCGCCGAGCAGCGCGTTCATGTACGTGGAGTGGTTGGCCTTGTCGTGCACTGTCCTCGTGGACGCGCGCAGCTGTCCGGAGAACGGGCTGGCTTCGAGGTCCGCGGTCACCGTCATCAAAGGCCTCCGACGTTCTTTATGACAAGCTGTCAGAAAGAACTGTAGGCCACGATCCGCACTTAGGCTACCCTAAAATCAACCGTTTTCACTCGAACCGACCGCCCGCCGGACGAAGCGCACGGCGGCTTCAATGGCGTCTTCCAGCTGGTCAGCGGGCACATCGATGACCTGGCGGCTGCCGAGTGCGGCGGTGATCATCGGGACCACCACCGCGAGGTCCTGCGCGGGCCAGCTGCCCGCGTCGACTCCCGCGAGCAGCACCGAGCGCAGCTGTTCGATGATCGGATCGGCGTGCGCGCTGATCCGCTGATACGCCGCGGGTGCGAGCGCGGACTCCAGCGCGGTGCCCGGCGGGAGATGGTGTTCGGCCAGCACGCGCAGCTGCAGCCGGACGAACGTGGCCAGCTGGGCGACCGGGTCGGCTTCGGCGTCCACCGCCGCGCGCAGCCGCTCGACGTACCGCGCGGCCTCGTCCTCCACGAAGGCGACGAGCAGGCTTTCCTTGTCCGGGAAGTGGTTGTACATCGCGGTGCGGCCGAGCCCGGCCTCCGCGGCGACACCGGCGAGCGTGATCGCGTCGAAGCCGCGCTCGTACAGCTGCGCGCGGACGACGTCGAACACCCGTGACCGCACTTCGCGGCGGTGCGCTTCGAGCGAACCGCCCAGCACCTTCGGCACTCGCGCCACCCCTTCCCGTGCGAAACACTTTAAGGGACGGCGCAAAACGGTTCAGTCGTCGAGCGTCCAGGTGTGCACCGGCTCGCCTTCCGCGGAGAGTTCGAGGTACCGCCGCAGCATCCAGTTGAGCGCGGTTTCGCGGTCGGCCCCGCGCTCGTGCGCGCGCAGCACGTAGTCCCGCTGCCAGGTCGCGCCGCTGCGGCGGGCGAGGCAGCGGCGTTCGATGATGCCGAGGTAGCGCACCCGGGCCTCGTCGGACACGTCCGAACGGCGCAGTCCTTCGTGCGCCAGCGGCAGGAGCACGCGCAACGCCAGCTCGTCCGGCGGGATCCAGCCGATGCCGGGCCAGTACAGCTGCGCGTCGAAGCCCTTTCGCGCGCCTTCGTACAGGTTTTCTTCCGCTGCCTGGAACGACATCTGCGACCAGACCGGCCGTTCTTGCTCGGCCAATGCGCGTTGCGCGCCGTAGAAAAACGCCGCGTTGGCCACGATGTCGGCGACGGTCGGGCCGGCGGGCAGCACGCGGTTTTCGATGCGCAGATGAGGCAGGCCGTCGACGACGTCGTACACCGGCCGGTTCCATCGCCAAATTGTTCCGTTGTGCAGCCGGAGTTCGGAAAGTTTCGGCGCCTGCCCGGATTCCAGCGCCTCGATCGGGTCCTCGAGATCAGTCTCCGGCAGTAGACCTGGAAAATAGCGGACGTTTTCCTCGAACAGGTCGAAGATCGACGTGATCCACCGTTCGCCGAACCACACCCGCGGCCGGACGCCCTGATTTTTCAGCTCCTCCGGCCGGGTGTCGGTGGCCTGCTGGAACAACGGGATCCGGGTTTCGTGCCACAGCGCCTTGCCCAGCAGGAAGGGCGAGTTCGCGGCGACCGCGATCTGCACGCCGGCCAGGCATTGCGCGGCGTTCCAGTGCGCCGCGAATTCCTCCGGGGCCACCTGCAGATGTAATTGGACCGAAGTACAAGCGGCCTCCGGGAGAATGGACTCCGCGAAGTGCCGCAGCCGTTCCGGCTGGGCTCCGGGCAGCGCCGGGCCGTCCATCGCGAGCGCGATCCGCTCGCCGCGCGCGGCGAAGATCTCGTCATTCAGCGACGAATAGCGCGTTTTGTGGGAAAGCCACTTTTGGTCGAAGTGTTCCGGACGCAGCGTCGGAAGAACGCCGATCATGGCCACCGTCGAGCCGGTGTGCGCCGCGCTTTCCCCGGCTTTCGCGAGGTAGGCGTGCAGGTCTTCTTCCAGTCGCAGCGCGGAATCCCCGGCGAGCGGGCGCGGCGGCACGTTGAGTTCCAGGTTGTGCTGGCCGAGCTCAGTGGTGAACGCGTCGTCGCCGAGCGCCTCCAGCACGACCGAGTTGGTCATCGACGGACGCAGCTGCCCGTCCACCAGGTTCAGCTCGACTTCGAGGCCGATGTTCTTGCGGGGAAAGGAAAAGCTGCCGTCGGTGAGCATCCGCGCCAGGGTGTCCAGGCAGCGCTGGACCTTCCGGCGGTACCGTCCGCGGTCGAGCCGGCCGGGGTGTGCCGAGAGATCCGTACCCATTGTTCGACGCGCTCCTTGGCTGCTGTCCGCAGTGGTCTGGGCGGCTAGTACGCCAGGCAGACCACCGTCGCACAGCGGGTGGCGATGGGCTAGCGGCCAAACTGGTGCTCTCCGTCACCGGAAGTTGACCCTGCGCGAAAATAGACCGTTTGCAGTAAATGGCGCCACGCGTTCGGACCAGTCGGCGCGGGTTCGGGCGAGTGCGAGACTGTCCGATGTGGCTCAACTGATCTTCACCGAGGACCGCGCGCATCCGGGCCTCGACGACTTCCGCGACCTGTCCACAGCGGACCGTCGCCCGGACCGCCCCGGCGGGCGCGGGCTGGTGATCGCCGAAGGAACCGTCGTGGTCGGGCGGCTGCTTGCTTCGCGCTATCCGGTGCGAGCGCTGCTCGGCGTGGAGAGACGGCTGCGGGAACTGGAGAACGAACTCGCGGCCGTCGACGTGCCCGCGTATGTGACGTCGGCGGAGACGATGGCCGACGTGGTCGGGTTCCATCTCAATCGCGGCGTGCTCGCGGTCGCGGACCGCCCGGAACCGCCGACGGTCTCCCAAATCGTGGACAGCGCACAGGTTTTGGCGGTGCTCGAAGGCGTCGGCGACCACGAAAACCTCGGCGCGCTGTTCCGCAACGCGGCCGCGCTCGGCGTCGGCGGGATATTGCTGGGTCCAGGTTGTTCGGATCCTCTTTACCGGCGCAGCGTGCGCGTTTCGATGGGCCACGTGCTGCGCGTCCCGTTCGCGACTTTCGACAGTTGGCCCGGCGGGCTGGATGTGCTGCGGGCACGGGGTTTCACGGTGGCCGCGCTCACGCCGCGCGCGGATTCCGTGCCGTTGCGCGGATTGCGGGAGAAGGTGCCGGGCCCGGTCGCGCTGCTGCTCGGCGCGGAGGGGCCGGGGCTGACCGACGAGGCGATCGAGGCCGCGGACGTCGCGGTTCGCGTGGAGATGGTGTCCGGCGTCGACTCGCTGAATGTCGCCACGGCCGCGGCGATCGCGTTCCACGAAGTCTCGGCGGGGGCCGCCCCACTAGAGTGACCCCCGGCACGTTTCTTGCGGGGAGGGGCACATGGAGCTGCGGATCCGCGGCGAGCAGGCGGTGCTGGCCGGGCCGGGCGGCGAACACGCGCGCGAGGTCGACCCGCGCCGGCTCGCGATCGGCGCCGACCTGGCGCAGGACCTGCACGAGTGGGCGCGCGTCGCGTCGGCGGTGACGCGTTCCGAGACGGACGCCGATGTCGCCGGTGCGGTCGTGTCACAGCGCGGCCGTCAGCTTGCCGCGCGCTTGGCCGCGGTGATGGGCACCGAGGTGCGTTTTGTCGACCCGGTGACCGGGGTGGAGACGGTGGTCGAGCCGCCGCCGCGCCCGGATCAGCCCGCGCGGGCCGCGACGCCGGAAGAGCCGACGCCTTGGTTCACCGGGCTTACGGTGTCGGCGTTCGCGGCTGCTGTGGTGATCGTGGCGATGCTCGCGTTGGCGGGGACGCTCGCGCGGGAGACGAGCACGTGGCTCGCGTTGATCGCGTCGCTGGTGGTTACCGGCGGGGTCGCACCGTCGTTGTGGCTGGGTCGGAAGGTGCCGATCCTGCGCTGGGCGGTGTACGGCGCGGGCGGCGGGCTGGTGCTGGCGTGGATCGGCGTGCTGGCCACGGTGTTCTGACTCGCGGATACTGAGCCGATGGCTCCGCTCGACAAGCTGCGCGCCCTCTGCCTCGCCCTGCCCGAAGCTACCGAACGGCTCAGCCACGGCGAACCGACGTGGTTCGTTCGCGGGCGCAAGACGTTCGTGATGTTCGCCGACCAGCACCACGACGACCGGCTCGCGTTCTGGTGCCCGGCGCCGCCCGGGGTGCAGGAGGAATTGGTGCGTACCGAGCCCGAGCGGTTTTTCCGGCCGCCCTACGTCGGAGTGCGCGGGTGGCTCGGCGTACGGCTCGACGTGGACGTCGACTGGGTCGAGGTGGATCAGATCGTGCGTGAGGCTTATCGGCACGTGGCCCCGAAGAAACTGGCCGCCCTGCTGGACGGCTGACCGGACCGAGCGCTTCTGAGCAGCGCCACATCCGCCGGGACCGCACCTTCGCTGCTGAGAAAGCCCCAATGTGGCATTGGGTGCGTCAGATGCAACCAATGCCACATTGGGTGCGTGGGACGCAACCAATGCCACATTGGGGCGCTTGAAGCGGTCCAGGCGGTCAGCCGCGCTGGGTGCGGACTCCGAGCAGCACGTCCTCCCAGGACGGCACGATCGGATGGTTCTTCTTCGCCTTCGTGCGCGGCTGCTCGGCTTCGTCGCCGTCGGACTCGCCCGGGACGCGCGGGATCTCGCGGGTCTCGTCGTCGCCCTCGTCCGGACCTTCGATGGCGCGCGGCTCCTCGACGGCGTCGAGCGTCGGCTGCACCACCGAATCGCGAGCGGGAGCCAGCGCGCGCACGGTGCGCGGGGCCACGTACGAGTTCGGGTTCAGCAGGACTTCGGCGTTCTCGTCGAGCGCGTGCACCGTTCCGCCGTGCGCGCCGGGCGAGAACGACCAGTGCGCGCGGTTGTCGGAGCGGCCGGCTTTCCAGCGCAGCACGACGACCCACTTGCCGTCGTCGCCGCGCCAGGCGTCCCAGGTTGCCTGGTTGTAGTCGTGACCGCGGACGCCGAAGGCGTAGGCGATGACCTCGCCGAGCGTCTGGACGTCGGGCCCGTCCTCGCGGACCGGGTGCGCCGACTGTGCGAGCTCCGCCGTGCGGGACCGCTCGAGCAGCACCGGATAAGCGAATCGCTCCACCCGCTGCGTCGAGACGCCCGCGCTGCTCGCGACCTGCTCGACGGACTCGCCCGCGCGGATTCGCGCCTGGATCTCGCGTGGCCGCATCTGGCTCTCCAACTCGATCTCGATCTGGCCCAGCCGGGCTATGTCCCCCCTCGCCGCCGCACGCAGTCTCTCGTCGGCCGGGAGCAGGAAGCGGGTACGGCTCGCCGGGTCCTCCAGCACGAGGGACTTCCCGTCCTCGTGCAGCCCGACCACCCGCAACGCCCGCATTTCTCGCCTCCCCGGTGTTCACCTTTGTGGGTGCCCACGTTAGAACGGCGCGTCGGCTTGACGTGCGAGGCGCGCCGACGCCTCACCCATCCGAACTCAATCCGACGACACTTTCCTGGCCATTTTCGCGGCCGCGGTTATCCGGCAGAGCCGTGACACGCCGACCACGGTGTGTCACGAACGAGTGGTCGTCAACGCGAACCGCCCCGCGAGCCGGACGGCAGGCGGGGCGGTTTGGGCGTTTTTCGTTCAGCCCAGGCGTTCCACGACGTATTCGATGCTCTGGGTGAGCTTCGTGACGTCGTCCGGGTCGATCGCCGGGAACAGGCCGACGCGCAGCTGGTTGCGGCCCAGCTTCCGGTACGGCTCGGTGTCGACGATCCCGTTGGCGCGCAACGCCTTCGCGACCGCGGCGGCGTCCACCTCGTCGGCGAAGTCGACCGTGCCGACGACCTGCGAGCGCAGGTCCGGGTTCGTCACGAACGGCGTGGTGTACGAGGTTTTCTCGGCCCATTCGTACAGCCGGGTCGAGGATTCCTTGGTGCGCGAGGTGGTCCAGTCGAGGCCGCCCTGGCCGTTCATCCACTCGATCTGCTCGGCGAGCAGGAAAAGGGTGGAGACGGCGGGGGTGTTGTAGGTCTGGTCCTTGCGCGAGTTGTCGAGCGCCGTGGTGAGCGACAGGAATTCGGGGATCCAGCGGTCGCCGCCGCCGATCTCGCCGATCCGCTCGATCGCGGCGGGCGAGGCGAGCGCGATCCACAGCCCGCCGTCGGACGCGAACGACTTCTGCGGCGCGAAGTAGTAGACGTCGAAGTCCTCGGCCTTGACCGGAAGACCGCCGGCGCCGGACGTCGCGTCGATCGCGACCAGGGCGCCGTCGCTGCCCTCGGGACGCCGCACCGGCACCGCGACACCGGTGGAGGTTTCGTTGTGCGCCCAGCCGACGAGGTCCGCGCCCTGCTGGTAGGCGATTTCCGGCGCGCTGCCCGGGTCGGCCTTCACCACGATCGACTCGCCGAGGAACGGGGCCTTGTTCGTGACGGTCGCGAACTTCGAGGAGAACTCGCCGTAGGTGAAGTGCTGGGCGCGCTCGCGCACGAGGCCGAACGCGGCGGCGTCCCAGAACGCGGTCGTCCCGCCGTTGCCGAGGATGACCTCGTAGCCGTCCGGGAGCGAGAACAGGTCGGACAGCCCGGCGCGCACCCGGCCGACGAGCGACTTGACCGGCTTCTGCCGGTGCGAGGTGCCGAGGTAGGTGGAACCGGACCGGGCGAGGGCGGCGAGCTGCTCTTCGCGGACCTTCGAGGGTCCGCAGCCGAAGCGGCCGTCGGCCGGCTTGAGGTCTGCTGGGATCGTCAACTCAGCGTCGGTCATGTGCTTAGTCTCTCAGGTCGGGACAACGCAGGTAACGGCGGTTGGCGGGTGTCCGACATGTGGAATCGTGACGGAAACGCACGGTTACCGGCCGCGCTGGGGATGGGTTGCGCTGTTCGCCTTGACGGCGTTGGCGCACCCGTGGGACTCGACTGCGCTGATCGGCCTCCCAGTCGGGCTGGCCGCTGGGTCTCGTGCCGTGGCGACGGGAGCGGTTCGCCCGGCGGGTGGCCGCTGTTCGCTCTTTCCGCCACCTTCGCAGGGTTCGTCGTCGCCGGGTTTTTCATCGAACCGCCGGACGCGAGCGAGTTCGGCTCAGCCGTTTTCGCGGTCGTGCCCGCCGCCGCGCTTCTCGCCGCGCCGTTGTGGTGGTGGCCACGGGGCAGGGTGCGGCCGAAGGGACCAATGCGCGGGGTCCGCGCGAAGCTGGACGGGGATACCGCTCAGTGGGACTTCGGCCCTGGACGCCGAGGAGACCGGCGTCCAGGGCCGAAGCGGGGTGACTTAGCGCCACCCGCCCTCGTCCAGACCGCCCGGGATCGGCGCGGCTGGGTCGTACGGTGTGCGGCTGAAGATGAACGTCGCGAGGTTCAGGTGGTTCGCCGTCCCGTCCGCGGTGCGGCCGACGGTGAGCGTTTCGCCCGCGTAGTAGCCGTCCAGGCCGATCCAGGTGTCCGGGCCCTCGGGGCGGAAGCGCGACGCCCGTCCGGCTCCGGCGGCCGGGTTCAGCGAGATCAGGCCGTCGCCCTGCACGCGCAGGAAGTACGGCGACGGACCCCAGTGCCACAGGCCGGTCAGTGCGAGCAGCTCCGGGTCCACAGTGGACGGAAGCCACTCGTCGGGCAGTGCGGGTTCGAGGTCGTCGGCGGTGGTGAGCAGGTCCAGGCAGAGCTGCGTGATGCCGACGCCGCCGGTGGAGTTCGCGAGGCACAGCGCGCCGGTGCCGCTGCGCGGGTCGACCAGGGTCGCGGCGAGGAAGCCGGGCATCGAGCCGGTGTGCCCGGCCAGGTGCCTGCCCTGGTAGCGCACGACCATCAGGCCGAGGCCGAACCCGGTCGACCACACCTCGGTGTCGTCGACGGTGTTCATCGTCCGCATTTCGTCGACCGTGTCGGCGGACAGCACGTCGCCGGTGTGGCCGCCGAGGAACGACGTCCAGCGGCCGAGGTCGGTGATCGTGGACCAGAGCTGGCCCGCCGGGGCCATCGCGCCCGCGTCCGGCCACTTCTCGGGCATCAGCACGTCGGCGAACGGGTGCACGGCGAATCCCTCGGCGTGCGCGCCGTCGGGGTGCGGGGTCGTGCGGTTCATGCCCAGCGGGGTAAGGATTTCGTCGCGCACGACGTCGTACCAGGGCCGCTCGCGGTGCCGGGCGACCAGCTCGCCGAGGACGCCGTAGCCGACGTTCGAGTAGTGGAACTTGGCGCCGGGACGCAGCTTCGTCGCGCCCTTTTCCAGGCTCGCGACGAGCGCCGCCCAGTCCGCGCCGGGCGCGCGCTCCCACCACTGGCCGGGCGATTCCGAGGTGAGGCCGGAGGCGTGCGACAGCAGTTGCGCGATGGTGACCGAGCCGAACGCGGTGCCCGGCAGGTGCCGTTCCAGCGGATCGGTGAGGTCGAGCTTGCCCTCGTCGCGCAGCCGCATGACCGCGGTCGCGATCATCGTCTTGGTGATCGACCCCAGCCGGTACTGCGTGTCGTCGTCCGGGCGCTGGTCGCCGACGCGGCCGCGGGCTCCGGACCAGACGACCTCGCCGCCCCGCACGACAGCGGCGAGCAGGGACGGGGCGCGGCTGACGGACTGCTCCTGCGCGAGCCGTCGGTACAGGGCGAGTTCGGTGGAGTCGAGCATGGGCGTCATTCTGCCCGGGCGGCTCAGCCGAGCAGTTGCCGGTCCAGCGCCGTCGTCACCGCCGCCGTGCGGTCGGAGACGCCGAGCTTCGAGAACACCCGCAGCAGGTGCGTTTTCACCGTCGCCTCGCCGATGTGCAGCTCACGGCCGATTTCGGCGTTGGTGCGGCCCTTCGCGACCAGCCGCAGCACTTCCACCTCGCGCGCGGACAGCGGCGAGGCCGGCGTCGGGTTCCGCATCCGGTGCACGAGCTTGCCCGCGACCGACGGCGCCAGCACGGTCTCACCGCGATGCGCGGCCCGGATCGCACCGGCCAATTCGGTGCGCGACGCGTCCTTCAGCAAATATCCCGACGCGCCGGCCTCGACCGCGCGCAGGATGTCCGCGTCGGTCTCGTAAGTGGTGAGAACGACGATCCGGCGGGCAGGTGTCTCTTTGAGGATCGCGTGGATCGCGCCGACACCGTCGAGGCCCGGCATGCGCAGGTCCATCAGGATGACGTCGGGCTGTTTCACGCGGTCGAGCGCCACCGCTTCGTCGCCGGAACCGGCTTCGCCGACCACCGTCAGGTCGTCCTCGGCTTCGAGCATGCCGCGCAGTCCTTCGCGCACCACGGGATGGTCGTCGACGAGCATGATCGTGATCACGCGGGCACCTCCAGTTCCAGTTCGGTGCCGCCGTTCGCGCCGGTCCGCACTTCCAGCGTGCCGCCCACCTGCTCGGCCCGCGAACGCATGCCGCGCAACCCGAATCCGGTTCCGTCGGCGTCCGGGGCGAAGCCGCACCCGTTGTCGGCTACCCGCAACCGTATCGCTCCGTCCACAGCGGACAGCCGCACGCGGACGAGCGTCGCGCCTGAGTGCTTGCGCACGTTCGACAGCGCCTCTTGCGCCGCGCGCAGCAGCACCACTTCGACCGCAGTGGACAGTGGCGGCAGGGCATCGTCCACTTCGCACTCAACCGGAATACCGAGCTCCTCGGCGAGCCGATCCGCCTGACGCTGCACGGCTTCCGGCAGCGAGCCAGTGGCCAAATCGGACGGTGCGAGCGCGGCGACCATCGCACGGGCTTCGGCGAGATTTTCGCGGGCGGTACGGCCCGCGAGCGCGAGATGTCTGCGCACTGTGGACAGATCAGTGTCCAGTTCGGACTCGATCGCCTGGGTCAGCGTGATGATGCTGGTGAACCCCTGGGCGAGGGTGTCGTGGATTTCGCGCGCCAGCCGTTCGCGTTCGGCGGCGGTGCCCGCTTCCCGCGACAGCCGGGCGACCTCGGCCTGACTCGATTCCAGCTCGCGGATCAGTTCGGCGCGGGCGCGGCTCTGCCGCAGGACGTCGCTGGTGAACTTCCCGGCCAGCACGCTGAAGACGATGAGGATCGCGGTCATCGGCAGCAGGACCGACAGCAGCTGGTTGTCCCAGCCGCCGTTCACCACTGCGGAGACGGGTTCGAGCAGGATTAGCAGTGTCGTCGCGACGATCCCGGGGCGCAGCTCCAGCAGCATGAACACCAGCGGGCAAGCGAGGAACAGCACGAAGCTCGCCGCGGTGGTCGCGAGAATGGCGGTGGCGCTCAACGCGATCAGCGCCACCGCCGCGACGACCCGGGTGGTCTCGTTGTCCTCGCCGTGCACGACGCGCCGTCCCACAGCCAGATACCCGACGGCGATCGCGCCCAGCGCGGCTTCGGCCACGATCTTCGCGGCTGCCGAACCGTCATTGACGAGCACCAGGACCGCGGTCGCCGCGTAGGCGACCGCGAACATCACCTCCCAGGACCAGAACGACCGCTGCCACGCGTCGTCCTGGGTCACTTCGCTTCGTTCGTCCACCGGAACGTCACCCTCGCGAGCACCAGGCCCACCACGCACCACACCGCCAGCACCAGCGCCACCTTCGGAAGCTCCCATGTCCCCGCCATCTCCTGGGTCGCGGCCTCCGGCGGCAGGAACACCGAGCGGAAGCCCTGGCAGATCCATTTCAGCGGGAAGAACGACGCGACGTCGACCATGATCCTCGGCAGGTGCGTGATCGGCGTGACGAACACCCCGGAGATGAACTGCAGCACCAAGTACACCAGCTGCACCAGCGCCACGGTTCCGGTCGCCGAGCGGGCGACCGAGCTGATCGAGATGCCCAGCAGCGTCGAGGAGACGATCCCGAGCAGCAGCACCCAGACCAGGGTCAGCCACTTCGCCGGGTCGGACGGCAGTTCGAGATGGAACATCAGCATCGCCACCGCGCCCATCAGGACGGTCTGCGCCACGCTGGTCACCGCGACCATGACCATCTTGCCGACGAAATAGGCCGCCGCGGGCATCGGCGTGCCGCGCAATCGTTTCAGCGCACCGATTTCCCGGTCCGCGGCGATGCCGATGCCGACGCTGTTGAACGACGTCGACACGATGCCCGCGCCGATCATCCCGGCGGCGAGCAGCTGCCCGGACGACACCCCGGTCTGCGCGGTCGGTCCGTCGAGGATGGAGCCGAGCAGGATCATCAGCACCGCGGGCAGCGAGAAGGTGAACACCACCTGCTCGCGGTTGCGGAAGAACTGCCGCAGTTCGAGCGCGCCGCGGGCGAGGCCGAGGCTGAACGTGCCCGGCACGGCCATGGTCGTGGTCATGGTTTTTCCCCGATCAGGTCGAGATAGACGTCTTCCAAGCTGGGGCGCGTCACGGTGAGTCCGGCGAGTTCCCCTTGCTCGCCAGCGAGTTGCGAGACGAGCTTTGTCGGGAACTGCGTGCGTTCCTCGTGACTGCCGCGTTCGTCTTGCCACCGCACGACGGCTTCGGCGCGTTCGCGGCCGCCGAGGGTCGCCGGCGTCCCCTCCGCGACGACCGAACCTCGGGCAAGCACTGCGAGCCGGTCAGCCAGTGCTTCGACCTCGTCCAAGTAATGCGTCGTCAGCAGGATCGTGGTGCCCTCGTGGGCGAGTCCGTCGATGAGCGCCCAGAACTGCCGCCGTGCCTCCGGGTCGAATCCAGTGGTGGGCTCGTCGAGGAACAGCAGTTCCGGACGGCCGACGATGCCGAGCGCGACGTCCACGCGGCGGCGTTGCCCGCCGGACAGCGACTTCACCCGCGCGCCCGCCTTCGCGGTGAGGCCGACCTTGTCGATCACCTCTTCCGGGTCCCGCGGGTTCGGGTAGTACTTCGCGAAGTGCCGCACGGTCTCCGCGACGGTCAGTTCCGCCGCGTCGGTGGCCGTCTGCAACACGATGCCGAGGCGGGCGCGCCACGCGCGTCCCGCGGTACCCGGGTCCTCGCCGAGGACAGTGGCTTCCCCCGCCGTCCGCTGCCGGTGCCCCTCCAGGATCTCGACGGTGGTCGTTTTGCCCGCGCCGTTGGGCCCGAGCAGGGCGAACACCTCGCCGTCGTGGATGTCGAGATCGATCCCGGCCACGGCGAGGTGGCCCGGGTACTCCTTGCGCAGTCCGCGCACTCGCACTGCTGTGCTCATGTCGTCAAGAGTGCGCCGCGAAGGCCGGTGAGCGGGACGTCCGGGCAGTGGAATCCGGCTGTCCACCGAACGGTGGACACGCTGGTTTCCCGTGGAACCACGCAGTCCGCTGTTGACAAGTTGTCTAACATGACAAGATGTCTCACAAGCAGGTGACTGCCAGCGACGGAGTCCGCCTTTCGGTCCGGGTGAGCGGCAACCCGGACGGGCCCACGGTCGTGCTCGTGCACGGATACCCGGACAACAGCTCGATGTGGGACGGCGTCGCCGAGGAGCTGCGTCGCGAGCACCGCGTGGTCGTCTACGACGTGCGCGGCGCGGGCGAATCCGACAAACCGCGAGCGCGCCGGGCGTATCGGCTGGACCAGCTCGCCGACGACCTCGCCGCGGTGGTCGACGAGGTGCAGCCGGTCGGCAAGGTCCACCTCGTGGCGCACGACTGGGGTTCGATCCAGGCCTGGCACGCGGTCACCGGCGACCAGTTGCGCGGCCGGATCGCCTCGTACACCTCGCTTTCCGGGCCCAGTCTCGATCACGCGGGGGCGTGGTTCCGCGACCAGCTGACCCGGCCGACCCCGCGTCGCCTCGGGCACGCGCTGCGGCAGTTCCTGCACTCGTATTACATCGTCGCGTTCCAGGTGCCGTTGATCCCGGAACTGTTGTGGCGCACCGGAATCATGCGCACGATGATCCGGAAGCTGGAGCCTGCCGAGACGTCGCCGAAGACGGCCGACGGGGTGCACGGCCTCAAGCTGTACCGGGCGAACATGGGGCCGCGGCTGTCCCGGCCGCAGCCGCGTCCGGCGGAAATCCCGGTCCAGGTGCTCGCGCCGACCGGCGATTCGTACGTCACCGCGCCGCTGCAGACCGAGGTCGAACGCTGGGTGCCGGATCTGCACGTCCGGCGTGTGATCGGGTCGCACTGGATCACCCGGACCAAGCCCGCGGTGGTCGCTTCCGCGGCCGTGGAACTGATCGCGTCGGTGGAAACCGGCGAGGAAACCCGGGCGCTGCGGCGGGCTCGGGTCGGCGGCTCCAGCGGTCGCTTCGCGCATCGTCTCGTGGTCGTGACCGGTGCGGGCAGCGGGATCGGCCGGGAGACCGCGCTGGCGTTCGCGGCCGAAGGCGCCGACGTGGTCGTCAGCGACATCAACGGCGATTCGGCCGCGGAAACCGCGAAACTGGTGCGGGAGCGCGGAGTCGACGCCGGTGAGTACACAGTGGACTCTTCGGACGGCGAGGCGGTCGCCCGGTTCGCCGCGCAGGTGCGCGACGAGTTCGGCGTGCCGGACATCGTGGTCAACAACGCCGGGATCGGCATGTCCGGTCCGTTCCTCGACACGACGATCGAGGACTGGGAGAAGGTCGTGGACGTCAACCTGTGGGGCGTGATCCACGGCTGCCGCGCGTTCGCGCCGATGATGAAGGAGCGCGCCGAGGGCGGGCAGATCGTGAACCTCGCGTCGGCCGCGGCTTATCTGCCGTCAAAGATTCTCACCGCCTACGGCACCACGAAGGCCGCGGTGCTCGCTTTGAGCAATGGCCTGCGCGCGGAGCTGGCGGCCGAGGGAATCGGTGTCACGGCGGTGTGCCCGGGACTGGTGAATACCAACATCACCAGCACCACCAAGTTCGTCGGCGTGGACGAGGTCGAGGAGAAACGGCGGCAGAAAGAATCGTCGAAGCTCTACGCTCGGCGCAATTTCGGTCCGGAACGAGTGGCGCGCGACATTCTGCGTGCGGTGGAGAAGAACGTCGCGATCCAACCGTCCACTCCGGAGGCGAAGGTCGCGCTGGTCCTTTCGCGACTGACGCCGGGTTTGCTGCGTGCGGCGGCGAAACTGGACGTCACGCCGTGAGCCGTCCGCGCCGGATGACCGCGCAGGCCCGGCGGGACGACCTCATCGCGGCGGCGCTGGATCTATTCGGCACCCGAGCACCGGAATTGGTCACGGTGGACGACATCGTGGCCCGCGCCGAGGTGTCGCGGCCGTTGTTCTACCGGTATTTCCCGAGCCTGCGGGAATTGCAAATGCAGGCGTTGCGCACGGTCACTGACGGCCTCGTCGACCGGCTCGCGACGCTTGAGGAAGGCCTGCCGGAAGAACGGCTGCGCGCGGCCGTACGCGGCCTCGTCGATGTCGCGGCGCATTACCGGGAGGGCTACGTTGCGTTGCTGCGCAGCGGTTCAGTCATCGCTACTTCGGAGACGGACGCGGCGATCGACGAGGTCCGCAACCGTGCCGTCGAGCTGATCCTGGAAGCGCTGCCGATTCCCGAACCGTCGCCGTTGGTGCTGCTGACCCTGCGCTGCTGGACCGCCGTGGTCGAGGGCGCTTTGCTGTCATGGCTGCAAGAAGGCACTGTCCCGCGCGAAACGCTGGACGGCTGGCTCGTCGATCAGCTCACCGCGATGCTCGCCGCCACCGACGCGCACCTGGCCTGAAGCGCCCCAACGCCACATTGGGTGCATGGGACGCACCCAATGTGGCGTTCGGTGCGTCAGACGCACCCAATGCCACATTGGGGCGCTTTGGACCAGACTCAGGACTGGGAGATGAGGTTCCAGCCCTCGACCTCGGAAGGCGTGCGCGGGCCGGGGCCGACGTACTTCGCCGACGGGCGGACCAGGCGGCCGGTCTGCTTCTGCTCCAGGATGTGCGCCGCCCAGCCGGCAGTGCGCGCGGAGGAGAACATCGCCGGCATCATGTGCGGCGGCACCTTCGCGAAGTCCAGGATCACCGCGGCCCAGAACTCGACGTTCGTTTCGATCGGGTGGTCCGGACGGCGTTCGCGCAGCTCGGCCAGCGCGGCCTGCTCCAGCGCAGCGGCGACCTCGTAGCGCTCGGCGCCCAATTCCTTGCAAGTGCGGCGCAGCACGCGGGCCCGCGGGTCCTCCGCGCGGTACACGCGGTGGCCGAAGCCCATCAGCCGCTCCTTGCGGTCGAGGATGCCCTTGACCAGCGCGCGGGCGTCACCCGAGCGCTCGACCTCCTCGATCATCGGCAGCACGCGCGCCGGGGCCCCGCCGTGCAGCGGGCCGGACATCGCGCCGATCGCGCCGGACATGGCCGCCGCGACGTCCGCCCCGGTGGAGGCGATGACGCGCGCGGTGAAGGTGGAGGCGTTGAGGCCGTGCTCGGCGGCGGAAACCCAGTACGCGTCGACCGCCTTGACGTGCGCCGGGTCCGGCTCGCCGCGCCAGCGGATCATGAACCGCTCGGTGATCGACTTCGCCTCGTCGACCCGCGACTGCGGCACCGCGGGCTGGCCGATGCCGCGCGCGGACTGCGCGACGTAGGACAGCGCCATCACCGAAGCGCGGGCGAGCTGGTCGCGCGCGTCGGCGTCGGTGATGTCGAGCAGCGGACGGTAGCCCCAGATCGGGGCGAGCATGGCGAGTGCGGCCTGGACGTCGACCCGCACGTCGCCGGTGTGCACCGGAAGCGGGAACGGCTCGGCGGGCGGAAGCCCGTGCCCGAACCGGCCGTCGACCAGGAGGCCCCATACGTCGCCGAAGGTCACCTTCCCGGCAAGGTCCTCGATGTCGACGCCGCGGTAGCGCAGTGCACCGCCGTCCCGGTCGGGTTCGGCGATTTCGGTCCGAAACGCGACGATGCCCTCGAGCCCGGGCCGGAACCCGTCGTCGGCTTCGTTGGTTGTGCTGATCGTGGAGGTAGTCACTCTTCGCGAACCCTTTCGATGCGCATTCCCCGGCTGTGTTGTGCACGCGCGGACGGGATACACGCTGGCTCCTTGCGCGCCTCATCGCACGGTGGGACAAACCATGCTCCCTTTGCCCGGCCGGGGCAACGGAAGAAGTCGTGGTTTCGGTCACGATTACGAGAACGATTCAGTCCAGGTGAGCCCGGGACGAGACTTTCTCCCGTCCAGTGAGGTGACCGCAGACTGGTACCCCGGTGGACGGGAGGTGAATCCCGGCTTGCGGAGGAGAGCCGGGGCAGGGCGGCTGGGGTGGCGCGTCCGATTGGGTGAACCGCCGGGCTTGTCCGGGTAAGGCCGGGGTGGGTGGTTCCGAAAGTCGGATGATCTCCTGGTCGCGGTTCCGTAGGTTTCCTGTGCGGGTCGCGACGAGTGGCCGGGTGGGGACCGTCGCCCGTTGGCAGCCGCGATGGCGGCGATCGGCGCGCTCCGGCTCGACCAGTCGGCGCGTGGTCTCCGCGGGCGCTCTGAATCCGGCATCAGCCGGTTCCCGGGGATCCTGCGGGAACTCGGTGTACCCGGGCTGGGACGACGGAGGAGACTCGCCGCGCGAACAACAAGCGCGGGTTGCCCGCGATCCCCGTGCCGGGTCAGTTCTTAGGCAGGAGCGGCTCGACAGCTGTGGCGTACTTCTCCGCCGCCGCGCAGGCCGTTTTGGTGTCGAGGCTGGTCGTGACAAGCAACGATGCCCTGGAATGAGGCTCGACAGCCATCGTGATGTCACATTGCCCAGGTGAATTCTGCGGTTCAGGCTCCTCGATGGAGGGGCGTCCGTTGATGTCCCCACGCCTGGCGGTTTCCGGGTGAGGAACGGTGTCTGTATATAACCTGTCTTCTTGAAGGAACAGCGACACGTCCATGCCCCTCTCCGTGCCGACAGATGGCTTCTGGGAGGCGCACGCACGCTCGGGTTGGGCGACGGTCGGGGTAGCTTTCGGAAAGCCCTGGCCAGTGAGGATCTGGTCCAACAGCGCGCATTGGTTCCGCGCCGCGA
The DNA here is from genome assembly GCF_040610415.1 of Amycolatopsis sp. NPDC004079. Lineage (NCBI taxonomy): Bacteria > Bacillati > Actinomycetota > Actinomycetes > Pseudonocardiales > Pseudonocardiaceae > Amycolatopsis > Amycolatopsis sp. NPDC004079. Next base: position 17,701 of record NZ_JBEXMH010000024.1, read on the forward strand.
ACGGGTTGCCCGATTTCGGCGTGGCAGCGGAGGACGCGGGTTTGTCCGGCTGCGGCGTCCCGGAAACCGGGCTGGAGCATCCTGCCGCAACGATGCCGAGGGCACCGAGCGCTATGAGGGTAATCTTCGCTCGTGAAGTTTTCACTGACCGTTCGATTTCTTGTCGAGTTCAGCAAATGAGATAGCGTGCGCGTCTTCTGTTCCGCGGTAATTCTTGCGTGCGATGGTCAGGGCTTCCATTGCTTGCAGGATGCCTCGGTGCATGAGTTCGAGGTTAGGCAAGATAGAGCTGGCGTCCCCGTCTGCGACTTTGACGTTGAAGCCGGCGACGGCTTGAGCGTACTCGGACGAGCCCATGTCGGCGGCCTGGGCGAGCCGCCGCACGTCCCGGTACATCCGGTCATAGCCGTCAATGAAGAAGTTGCAGGCCTTCAGATACGCCTCGAACCCGGCTTCGTTGACCGCGAACGAGCCGTTCTGCGCCAGTGTCTTGAGGCGCGCACCGTCCTCGTTCACCTGCTCGGCGGCCTTGTGGTCAGTCAGCCCCAGTCCGAGGTTGGAGAAGAAGTCGGCACCGGCGTCGCCTGCGGCTCCGCCGGTGCCGACCCCGGGTTCTCCGAAGTGTGCGCCTGTCATGTTCCCCTCCGCCTCTTCCGATCGTGAGCCCTCTGATACGGAGCGTATCGGTTGTCTGCGCTTGCTGTCAGTCGATCGAAACAGCAACCCGGCGGGTAAACACTGTGTTGCCGAATCAGGCGGAGCCCGTGCTCCGGTGGTAGACCTTTGCCATGCACCTGAGCCCGCAGGAACGCGACAAACTGCTGGTCCACGTCGCGGCGGACGTTGCTCGCAAACGGCTCGAACGCGGTGTCCGGCTCAATTACCCCGAAGCCGTCGCGCTCATCACCGATTACGTCCTGGAAGGCGCCCGCGACGGTCGCACGGTCAGCGAATTGGCCGCGGGCGGGCGCACCGTGCTCACGCGGGCGCAAGTGCTCGACGGGGTGCCGGAAATGGTGGATTCCGTCCAGGTGGAAGCGACTTTTCCGGACGGCACGAAGCTCGTCACGGTGCACGAACCGATCGGTTGAGGAGGAATTCTTGCGGCCAGGCGAGATCATTCCCGGCGACGAGCCGGTGCCGCTGAATCCGGGCCGCGCCCGGGTCCGGCTGCGCGTGCGCAACCTCGGCGACCGGCCGGTGCAGGTCGGTTCGCATTATCACTTCGCCGCGGTCAATCCCGGCCTGGAGTTCGACCGCGAAGCGGCTCGCGGGCACCGGCTCGACGTGCCGGCCGGGACGTCGGTGCGCTTCGAGCCGGGGATCGACCGCGAGGTCGACCTGGTGCCGCTCAGCGGAAACCGGCGGGTGCCGGGGCTGCGCGCCGAATACGCCGGGGAGTTCTGATGCCGGAGATCGACCGTGCCCGTTATGCCGAGTTGTTCGGCCCGACCGCGGGCGACCGGATTCGGCTCGCGGACACCGACCTGCTGATCGAGGTCACCGAGGACCGGTCGATGGGGCCTGGCGGCAGCGGCGACGAGGTGCTTTTCGGCGGTGGCAAGGTGATCCGCGAGTCGATGGGCCAGGGGATGGCCACCCGCGCCGAGGGAGCGCCGGATCTGGTGATCACCGGCGCGGTGATTCTCGACCACTGGGGTGTCGTCAAGGCTGACGTCGGCGTTCGCGACGGCCGGATCGTCGGCATCGGGAAGGCGGGCAACCCGGACACCATGGACGGTGTCGATCCGGCGCTCGTGATCGGGCCGTCCACGGAAGTGCTGGCAGGCAACGGGAAGATCCTCACCGCGGGCGGCATCGACTGTCACGTGCACTTCGTTTGCCCGCAGCTGGTGGACACCGCGCTCGCGGCCGGACTGACCACTTTGGTCGGTGGCGGCACCGGCCCGAACGAGGGCACCAAGGCGACCACGGTGACGCCCGGTGCCTGGAATCTTGGCCGGATGCTGTCCGCAATGGACGGTCTGCCGGTGAATGTGTTGCTTTTGGGCAAGGGAAACACGGTCCGGCATGAGGCGTTGCGAGAGCAACTGGCTGCCGGAGCGGGTGGGTTCAAGCTGCACGAGGACTGGGGATCGACGCCCGCCGCGATCGACGCTTGTCTCACTGTCGCGGACGAATCCGGCGTGCAGGTCGCGATCCACACCGACACTCTCAACGAGGCTGGGTTTCTGGAGTCCACTGTGGAGGCGATCGGCGGCCGGTCGATCAACGCCTACCACACCGAGGGTGCGGGCGGCGGACACGCGCCGGACATCATCGAGGTCTCCGGAATGGCGAACTTCCTTCCGTCCTCGACGAATCCGACCCGGCCGCACACCGTCAACACCCTCGACGAACACCTCGACATGCTGATGGTCTGCCACCATTTGAACCCGTCGGTGCCCGAGGACCTCGCGTTCGCGGAAAGCCGGATCCGGCCGAGCACGATCGCCGCCGAGGACGTCCTGCACGACCTGGGCGCGATCTCGATGATGAGTTCCGATTCGCAGGCGATGGGGCGGATCGGCGAGGTGATCATCCGGACCTGGCAGACCGCGCACGTGATGAAAGGCCGCCGTGGTGCGCTTCCCGGCGACGGTGCCGCGGACAATCTGCGTGCCCGTCGTTACGTCGCGAAGTACACGATCAACCCGGCGATCGCACACGGAATGGACGCGGAGATCGGCTCGGTGGAGGTCGGCAAACTCGCCGATCTCGTGCTGTGGGAACCGAAATTCTTCGGCGTGCGCCCGCATGCAGTGCTGAAAGGCGGGTTCCCGGCGTGGGCGGCGATGGGGGACGCGAACGCTTCGATCCCCACGCCGCAACCGGTGCTCGCGCGGCCGATGTTCGGTGCCGCGCCGGCCGTAGCGGCCGCCTCCAGCCTGCATTTCGTGGCCCCAGAAGCGCTGGAATCCGGTTTGTCGGAACGATTCCGCATCGCTCGGCCATTGGTGCCGGTCGCGAATACTCGCCGCCGGACGAAAGCGGACATGGTGCTGAACGACGCGACCCCAGCGGTGCGAGTGGATCCGGACAGCTTCGCGGTGCGCGTGGACGGCGAGCTGATCGAACCGCATCCGGTGGCTGAATTGCCCATGGCGCAACGGTATTTTCTGTTCTGATGGACCCAGTCGCACTTATTCTCGCCGACTCCCGGTTCCCGGGCGGCGGGCACGTGCATTCCGGCGGCCTCGAAGAAGTGGCGGCGCGGGGACTCGTCCGGTCCGAACGCGACCTGCCGGGATTCCTCTTTGGACGGTTGCGTACCGCGGGACTGCTCGCCGCCGCATTCGCCGCTGCCTCAGCGCATGCCGCCGCCCGAACCGTCGAGAGTGGCCATTGGCGACGGCTCGATCAGGAACTCGACGCCCGCACGCCCTCGCTCGCGCAGCGGGAAGCGTCGCGAGCCCAAGGCCGGGGCACCGCGCGATCCGGACGTGTCGCGTGGCCGTCGCCAGTGCTGTCACAGCTGCTTGCCGAAACCCCGCGTCCGCATCATCCGATCATCAGCGGCGCGCTCGTCGGCATCGGCGGCGGCAGTCCGTTCGACGCCGCCATGGCGGTCGCCTACCTCGCCGTGAGCGGCCCGGCGAGCGCGGCCGTACGCCTGCTCGGGCTGGACCCGTTCGCCGTGAACGCGGTGGTCGCGCGGCTTGCCGGACCGTTGCGCGAAGCAAGCGAGCAGGCCGCCGAGACCGCCGGTGCGGATCCGGCCGAGTTGCCAGCGCCAGCGTCGCCGGCGCTGGATTTGTTCGCCGAGGAACACGCTCGGCATCACCAGGAAGAGGTGCGTCTCTTTGCCAGCTGAACACGGTCACGGGCACTTCCACGCCGTCAATTTCGACCCGACCGCCGCCGAACCGGACCACTACGACGCGGCGCCGACCGCCGGGCGGGCGTACCGGATCGGCATCGGCGGCCCGGTCGGCAGCGGCAAGACCGCGCTCACCGCCGCGTTGTGCCGCGCGCTGGGCGGCGAATACAACCTGGCCGTGGTCACCAACGACATCTACACGACCGAGGACGCGGACTTCCTGCGCCGAGCAGGCGTCCTGGACCCGGAGCGGATCGAAGCCGTGCAGACCGGAGCCTGCCCGCACACCGCCATCCGCGACGACATCACCGCGAACCTCGACGCCGTGGAAAAGCTGGAGGAGAAGTTCCCCGGCCTGGAATTGGTCATCGTGGAAAGCGGCGGCGACAACCTGACCGCGGTCTTCAGCCGGGGGCTCGCCGACAGCCAGGTCTTCGTGGTCGACGTCGCGGGCGGGGACAAGGTGCCGCGCAAGGGCGGCCCCGGCGTCACGACGGCCGATTTGCTGGTGATCAACAAAACGGACCTGGCTCCGTTGGTCGGCGCCGATCTGACCGTGATGACCTCGGACGCCCACCACATGCGCGGCGAGCTGCCGGTGTTCACCCAGTCCCTAGTGGACACTCCGGACGCTCCCGCCGTCGCGGACTGGGTGCGCTCGCTGGTGCCGGTCCGGCAGGGGTGAAGGCGCACGCACGCCTGGTCGCCGCCCTCGAAGACAGACGGACGGTGCTGCGAGAGCTGAAGTCGATGGCGCCGCTGACGCTCGTCCCGCGTCGGCGGCGCGGCTCTGGTGCCGTGGTGCACCTGGTCAACTCGGCCACCGCGCCCCTCGGCGGTGACGAGCTACGGCTCGAGATCCAGGTCGGACCTGGTGCGGAGCTGACGCTTTCCGGCGTCGCGGCGACCCTCGCGCTGCCCGGTCTGCGCGAGGTGCCGAGTTTGTCCACTGTGGAGGTCGTCGTCGAGGACGGCGGTTCGTTCGAGTACCGGCCGGAGCCGACCGTGGTCACCGCGCGGGCGAATCATCACGCGGTGCTCCGCGCCGAACTGGCGGAAGACGCGCGGTTTCGCGCCCGCGAGGTGCTTGTCCTCGGCCGGGAAGGGGAACGCCCCGGAAGGCTGTCCTCCACAGTGCAGGTGACCTGCGGCGCGGTCCCGGCGCTCCGGCAGACGCAGATCGTGGGCGACGCCGCGCTGGACGCCAGCCTCGCTGTCCTTGCCGGGCACCGGGTGCTGGTGACCGAGCTGGAGTTCGGCGGCCCGCCGCGGCGAGCGGAGTCCGGACCGTGGTGGTCGCGGACCCCGCTCGCCGCGGGCGGCACGCTGACGACCGCGGTCGGTCCGGACGTGGTGACCGCGTCGAGACTCGGTTTATCCGGCTGTGCGGAAAGTCGGCTCGGGCAGTGAGACCGGGCCGGCGGTGCGGCACATGTCGTGGCAGCTGCTGTCGAGCGTGCAGCACAGCGAGCAGATCGCGCCGCCCTGGTTGGCGCAGTCGGCGATGTCCGGCAGTTCGTAGGCGACGCCGCAGACCGAGCACTTGTGCGTGGCGGTGAGGTCCTGGTCGACCTCGGGACCGGAAACGAGGTTCGGCCGCACCAGGTAGTACCGGCCGCGGGTGGCCACCGCGAGGACCGGCACTAGCGCAACGGCGATCACCAGCGCCAGCAGCGGGCTGAAGGCCGCCAGATATTCGCCGAACGCGCCGAAGTACGCCGCGATCGACACCGCGGAAGCGATCAGCATGGCGCCGAACCCGACCGGGTTGACCTTGTGCAGGTAAGCCCGTTTGAACTCGATGTAGCGCGGGGAAAGGCCGAGCGGCTTCGCGATCACGAGGTCCGCGCACACCGCGCCGATCCAGGCGATCGCGACGTTCGAGTAGAAGCCGAGGATCTTGTTCAGGAAGCCGAACGCGCCGAACTCCATCAGCGCGAGCGCGATCCCGCAGTTGACCAGTACGTACCAGGCGCGGCCCGGGTGGCGGTGCAGCACGCGGGAGAAGAAGTTCGCGAAGGACAGCGAGCCGGAGTACGCGTTCGTCGTGTTGATCTTGATTTGCGAAACCACCACGAACAACGCGGCGAAGGTGAGCGCGGCCGGTCCGAGCGCGGGCCGCACCGCCTCGAGATAGGGTGCGATCGGCTCCAGCGCCGCGGTCTTGCCGACCGCCCCGAGCGCGAGGAAGGCCAGCAGGGCGCCGCCGATCTGCTTGGCCGCGCCGAGCACCACCCAGCCCGGCCCGGCGGCGAGCACCGCGGCCCACCAGGAGCGCTTGTTCTCCGCTGTCTTCGCCGGCATGAAGCGCAGGTAGTCGGCCTGCTCGCCGATCTGCCCGATCAGCGACAGCGCGATGCCCATCCCGAAACCGAAGCCGACCGCGGAGAATCCGGAACCCGCGCCCTCGATGCCGCCGAACGTCGCGAACTCGGCGAATCGTCCGGGTTCCCGCACGAGTACGACGACGAACGGCAGTACCAGCCCGGCGATCCAGATCGGCTGCGTCCAGGTCTGCATCTTCGCGACCGCGCCCATCCCGTAGAGCGCGAACGGCAGCACGATCAGCGTCGCCAGCAAGTAGCCGATCGGCAGCGGAATGCCGAGCGCCAGCTGGAACGCCTGACCCATGATCGAGCCTTCGAGGGAGAAGAAGATCACGGTGAAACTGGCATAGACGAGCGAGGTGAGGGTGGACCCGAAGTAGCCGAATCCGGCGCCGCGGGTGAGCAGGTCCATGTCCACGCCGTAGGTCGCGCAAGCGCGCGCGATCGGTACGCCGGTCACGAAGATCACCACCGCGGCGGCCAGGATGGCGAGGACTCCTGAGGTGAAGCCGTAGGACAGCACGATGCTGGCGCCGATGGCGAAGTCGGCGAGGTAGGCGATCCCGCCGAGCGCGGTCGTCGCGACGACGAACGGCGACCAGCGCCGGAACGATTGCGCGGCGAAGCGCAGCGAGTAGTCCTCGCGGTTTTCGTCGGCGGCGAGCGCGGCGTAGGTGCGTTGCGGCTTTTGCGTGTCGTCGCGTTCGGACAGAGTTTCGGTCATCTGGCCTGCCTCCGTAGCTGGGGACGGGTGCCGGAGCAGGTCGAAAGGTAGGTGCGGCCTGTATCGATCAGGGACCAGCCCGTGAACGGCGCGTTACAACTCGGCGTCCTGCGGTTACGGCCCGGTGGCGGGCCGGGGCGTGGCAGGAGTCACCGTTCGGTGGGTTTCGCCGGGACCGGCGACCCAATACCGTCGCTGGATAGCCGTGATTCGACACCCTCACCAGGGGTAACGGAGGTTGGGCCGGATGACACCGGAGATCGACGAGGCGGTCGTGCGGCTGCCTGGCATGCGGGTGGCTTACGACAGCGCGCCGTTTGACGAGTCGGCGCTCGCGGCCACGTGGCATGACCAGCTGGAAAGCTGGCTCAGCCAAGCCGTTTCCGAGGCGCTCGCGGAACCCAACGCGATGGTGCTCGCGACCGCCGACGCCGAAGGCAGGCCCTCTTCGCGCACGGTGCTGTGCAAGGGCTTCGACGAGCGCGGAGTGGTTTTCTACACGAACTACACGTCGTCGAAGAGCCACGACCTCACGGCCACGCGCTACGCGTCGGCCACCTTCCCCTGGTACCCGCTGCACCGCCAGGTGACGGTCCGCGGCGAGGTAGAGAAGGTCAGCGCGGACGAGACGGCCGCCTACTGGGCCCAGCGCCCGCGCGGTTCGCAGCTCGGAGCATGGGCGTCGCCGCAGTCGCGAGTGGTCGAGGGACGGCGCGCGCTGGACAACGCCCTGCGCAACATCGAACGCCGCTTCGCCGACGTCGAGCACATCCCGGCTCCGCCGCACTGGGGAGGCTGGCGCATCCGCCCGGACTTCGTCGAGTTCTGGCAGGGCCGCGAGGACCGCCTCCACGACCGCCTCCGCTTCCACCGCACCCACGACGGGTGGCACGTGGAGCGGCTGGCTCCCTGATCTTCGGGTGGTTTCGGACGCCGTCTCCGGGCTTCGGCCTGGGGGCGGCGTTTCGTTTCGCTGGGCTCTCGGGCCTGGCGCGCGATGCCCTCGATGCCGAGGTCCGTGAGGGGAGCCCTGAGGGAATCGGAGTCAATGCCAGGAACTTGAGGCTGCGATGCGGACGCGATTTTGAGCGGAAGCCGGGTTGTGGTCCGTGAGGGACTCCTTGAGGGAATCTGATTCCCTCAAGGAGTCCCTCACGGACTTCAAGACCCGGTCACGGGGTGACAAATCGGGTATTTCGGCACTGATTGCGTCCTTTGTGGATGGTCAGTGGGCCGAGGTCACGCGGCTTAAGTTCCTGGCCTCGGGAATCAGAGTCCCTCGGAGGTCCCCTCGCGGACCTTCCAACGAACCCGCCGCACTGCTGAGAAAGCTTCGGCCCAGTCGCCCGCTCGTCCTGCGGTGAGGTCCCAGCCGGTCGGCAATCCCGTCCTGACCAGCCTGCGGGGAAAATCACCTGCGCCCGCTTCGTTAGCGCAACTAAGCTGATAGCTCGTGACTGCAGAACCGGGGATACGCCCGCCCCGTAACGGGGCCCGCAAGCTCCTCGGCCGGATCGTCGTCGACACTCGTCCACTCAGGATTCCGGCGTTCAGGCGGCTGTGGATGTCCACCGCGGTCACCGCGGTCGGTTCGCAGCTCACCGCGGTCGCGGTGCCGAAGCAGGTTTTCGATATCACCGGATCGTCCGGTTACGTCGGGCTCACCGGCGCGGTCGCGCTCGTGCCGTTGCTCGTGTTCGGGCTGTGGGGCGGGGCGATCGCCGACGCCGTCGACCGGCGGAAGTTGCTGCTCGTCACCAACGTCGGTGTCGCGGTCACCTCCGCGCTTCTCTGGCTCCAGGCGTTCACCGGGATGCATTCGGTGTGGCTCGTGCTCGGGCTGCTCGCCGCGAACCAGGCGTTCTTCGCGATCAACATGCCCACTCGCGGCGCGGTCGTCGCGCGGCTGGTGCCTGCCTCGCTGCTGCCGTCGGCGAACGCGCTCAACACCACGATGGCCACGTTCGGCGCGGTGTTCGGGCCGCTGTTCGGCGGGGCGCTGATCCCGGTGATCGGACTGTCCACTTTGTACTTGGTGGACGTCTGCGCACTGGCGATCACGTTGATCGCGGTGTGGCGGCTGCCCTCGATCCCGCCGCTCGGCGAGGGGGCGCGCAAGGCGGGAATCGGTTCGGTCATCGACGGATTCCGTTATCTGGCCAACCAAAAAGTGCTGCTGGCGTCGTTCGTCGTCGACATTATCGCGATGGTCGCCGGCATGCCGAGGGCGTTGATCCCGGAGATGGCCGAGCGGACGTTCGGCGACCCGCCCGGCGGCGGTCCGGCGCTCGGCATGCTCTACGCCGCGCTGCCCGCGGGCGCGATGCTGATCGGGTTGTTCTCCGGCTGGCTGCACCGGGTGCAGCGGCAGGGGGCCGCGGTCGTCATCGCGATCTGCTGCTGGGGCGCGGCGATGGCGGCGTTCGGGCTCGCGCATTCGCTGTGGCTGGCGCTGGTGTTCATGGCGCTCGGCGGCGCGGCGGACATGGTCAGCTCGGTGTACCGGCAGGCGATCCTGCAGACCGCCACCACCGACGAGATGCGCGGGCGGCTCCAGGGGGTGTTCACCGTGGTCGTCGCGGGCGGGCCGCGGATCGCCGACCTCACGCACGGCTGGTCCGCCGCGGCGTGGGGGACCAAGGTCGCCGCGACGGGCGGCGGCCTCCTGGTGATCGTGCTGACGGTGGCCTCGCTGGCGGTTCTGCCTGGGTTTTGGCGGTACCGGGCACCGGTCGAAGAGGACCACTGACAGGGGTGTTACTCCATCAAAACAACTCTGCGTAGCGCAGCTACTCCGATGAGGGCGGTGGTGGGGAGGAAGGTGGAGATAGCATGCCCGATATGCGTGCATACCCGATCGCTTTGTTGATCTCCGCCGCCGCTGTCCTCACCGCCTGCTCTTCTGGCGAGCAGAAAGCTGCCGCGCCGCCGCCCGCAACCAAGGCCCCGTCCTCGCAGCCCTCCTCGTCCGCGCCTGCCACCAAGGCGTCGGACACCTGCGCTCTGCTGCCGGCCGACGACGTCAGCAAGGCGATCAAGATCCCCGGCATCTCGTCGAAGGCCGGCCCCGCCCACGACAATCCGAGCAACGGCGGCAAGGCCACGAGCTGCGAATACGTCGTCGAGGGCAAGACCGCCGGCGCGCTCGCGGTGACCCGCTACGAGGGTCGCAAGGCCAAGGCCGCGGACATGATCGCCGCGATCAAGAAGGCCAAGCCGGGCGCGGTCGACGTGCCGGGATTCCCGGACGGCGCCGTCTTCTACACCGACGAGCAGAAGACCGCCACGCTCGCCGCGGCCAAGGTGTCCAACGGGGTTCCGGTGCTGGTCAACTACACCGGACCGGTCAAGATGACCAAGGAAATGATGACCCCGCTCGTGCACACGGCGGTCGCCAAGGCCTGATCGGCCGACTTTCCGCAGCTGTCCGGACAAGGCACACTAACCGCCCATGACGGACGTGAGCGAGGGCACAGCCAAGGTCGCCGAGCCGGCGCTGCTGCGGGTCATGGGCCCGAAACTGCTGCTGTTCTTCGTGGTCGGCGACATCATCGGCACCGGCGTGTACGCGCTGACCGGGCAGGTCGCCGGACGCGTCGGCGGCGCGTTGTGGCTGCCGTTCCTGCTGGCGTTTGTGGTCGCGTTCATGACCGCGTTCAGCTACCTCGAACTGGTCGGCAAATACCCGCGCGCGGCCGGCGCGGCGCTGTACACGAACAAGGCGTTCGGGGTGCCGTTCCTGACCTTCATGGTCGCGTTCGCGGTGATGTGCTCCGGGATCACCTCGGCTTCGTCGGCGGCTGTCGCGTTCGGTGCGACCTATCTCGCGGCATTCGTGAAGCTGCCGACGGTGCTGGTCGGCATCGCCTTCGTGGTGCTGCTGGCGCTGATCAATTTCCGCGGCATCGGCGAATCGGTGAAGGCCAACGTCGTCCTCACCTGCATCGAGCTGTCCGGCTTGCTGATCATCATCGGCGTCGGCGTGTGGGCCGTGCTGAACGGCGACGGCGAGCCGTCCCGGCTGGTCGAGATCGACACCGCGGACAAGACGTGGCTCGTCGCCATCTCCTCGGCGACGTCGCTGGCGTTCTTCGCGATGGTGGGCTTCGAGGACTCTGTGAACATGGCGGAGGAATGCCATGACCCAGTACGGATTTTCCCGCGCGCGATGCTGTGGGGCATGGTCATCGCCGCGACGATCTACGTGCTGGTCTCGGTGACGTCGTCGCTGCTGGTCCCGGCTGCCGAACTCGCTGGCGCGAAGAGCGACGCGCTGCTGAAGGTGCTCGACGTTGGCGCGCCGGGATTCCCGCGAGAAATCTTCTCTGCCATCGGCCTGTTCGCGGTGATCAATTCCGCCTTGATCAACATGCTGATGGCCAGCCGGTTGCTGTACGGCCTCGCGAACGAACGCGTCCTGCCGCCGGTTTTCGGCCGCGTGCACCCGACTCGCCGGACGCCGTGGGTGTCGATCATTTTCACCAGCGTCATCGCCGTCGGCCTGGTGTCCTTTGTGGACATCAGCGCGCTCGGCGGCACGACCGCGTTGCTGCTGCTCGTGGTGTTCGCCATCGTCAACATCGCGCTTCTGGTGCTGCGCAAGGACAAAGTGCCGCACAAGCACTTCCGCGCGCCGACGGTGCTGCCGGTGCTGGCCGCGGTGTTCTGCCTGTACCTGGTCAGCCCGCTGTCCGGCCGCCCGGCGCAGGATTACCAGGTGGCTGGCATCCTGCTGGCCGCGGGCGTCCTGTTGTGGGTGGTGAACCTCCTGGTGAAGCGGGCGCTCAGTGGTGCGTCATCGCGGCCTGGAGCCACCAAGCGCTGAACCCGGCGATTTTCGCGTCGACCACCAGCGGGCGGTCGAGCCCGGCGGCGACCCGGGTCGCTACCTCGTCGAGGTCTTCCTTGGCGCGGACGGTGACCGCGTCGCAGCCGTAGCCGCGGGCGATGGCGGCGATATCGGTGTCGGGGAAAGTGACTGTGTCGGCGGGATGTCCGCCGGGTTCGAAGAAGTACACCTCGGCGCCGTAGGCGTGGTCGTTGTAAACGACGATCAGCATCGGGAGCTTCAGGCGTACGACGGTTTCCAGTTCGGCGATGCTCATCAGGAACCCGCCGTCGCCGCACGCCGCGACGGGGAAGCGGTCCGGCTGGGCGAGTGCCGCGCCGATCGCGGTCGCCAGTCCGAGGCCGATCGACTGGAAGGCCTGGGTGAAGCAGAAACCGTTCTCGTCGGGGACGTCGAGGTACATCGTGGGGTAGCCCATGAAGTTCCCCGAATCGACGCCGACGACGCGGTTGGCTGGAATGAGGTCGTCCAGCGCGGCGGACAACGTTCGCGGGTCGATGACGTCGGCGGTCCCGGCGTCGTCGTGTTGGTTGTCGCGCCAGCGGATCTCCCGGCCGATTCGGGTTTTTAACTCTTCGCTGCGGTATCCATTATGGACTTCGATCAGCGAGGTTGCCGCTGCGGCGGTACCGGCGACGTCACCGACGATGCCGAGGTTGACCGGCCGGTTCCGGCCCAGTGCGGCGGACTCGAGGTCTACTTGCACAAGTGTCGTTTCCGGTGAGAGCAACTGGCCATGCGCGGTGGTCCAGTCGTTGAGCGCGGAACCCCAGCCGACGACGACGTCCGCGTCCTGGATCAACTCGGTCGTCAGCGGAGAAGAGAACCCGCCGGACACCCCGATCGCCCACGGCTCGCCAGTGAACAGTCCTTTCGCGACCGCGCCCTCAGCGAGCAGCGCGCCGCAGCGGTCAGCCAGCGCGACGAGTTCTGTCCGAGCAGCACGGGAACCGCGTCCACAAAGGAATACCGGACGCTCGGCCTTCTGCAGAATTGAAGCGAGAGCCTTCACCTCCGCCTCGGCAGCACGCGGCTGAGGCAACGGCGAGATGGGGGCCAGATCATCGAGAAGGCCTTCGTCGAACGGTTCAGCCTGCACATCCAGCGGGAGTCGCAAAAGGACAGTCCGTCGATCCCGTCGCGCTTGAGTGAACGCGCGCCGCACGTCGGCCAACGCAGTTTGCGCGGACCGAACCAGGATGCTGTCCGCTCCCACCGACCGGGCAAGTGCGTCCTGGTCGATGTGAAAGTTCGACAGCGGATCCGTCGCCTCCCCGGTGACGATGACCAGCGGCGTCCGGCTCTTCGCCGCTTCGCCGATCCCGGTGGTCGCGTTGCCGAGCCCGCAGCCCTGATGCACCGACACCGCCGCGACCTCGCCGCTGCACCGGGCGTAGGCGTCCGCCATCGTGGTAGCGCCGCCCTCGTGCCGGGCCGCGACGAACTCGGCCCCGCCCTGGATCAGGCCGTTGGTGAAGTGGAAATTCCCGCTGCCCACCACACCGAACGCTTTGCGGACGCCGAATCGGGCCAACGCGATCCCGACGGCTTGTGCGACGTTCACGCCTGTACCACCGCGAGCACCCGCGCCGGGCTGCCGGTCCCGCCGACGATCGGCAGCGGGCAGACCACGACGAGCGCACCGGTCGGCGGCAGCGAGCCGAGATTCTGCAACGAGGTGATGCCGTACTTGTCCGCGCCGAGCAGGTGGTGGTGCGCGGGCATCGGCGGGTCCAGCGCGAAGCCGTTCCCGGCGTCGATGCCGACGGTTTCCACGCCGTAGCCGGCGATCGGCGTTTCCTCGGCGAGCCACTTCGCCGCTGCCGCCGAGATGCCGGGGGTGTGGCTGGCGCCGTCGGAGAAGTTGAGGAACGCGTCGCGGTCTTGCGCGTACTGGTCCCAGCCGGAATGCACGAGCAACCAGCCGCCCGCGCGCAACGGACCGTGCTCGGCTTCCCAGGCCTGGATGTCGGCGATCTCCAGCAGGAAGTCCGGATTGTCGGCGACGCGCGCGGAGATGTCGAGGACGTGCGCGGGCCCGATCAGCCTGCCGACCGGCAGCTCCGAAACGTCGGCGCCGTCGCGGTTGGAGATCCAGTGCCGCGGCGCGTCGAGGTGGGTGCCGATGTGCTCGCCGGTGTGGATGTTGTTGTGCCGCCACAGGGGTCCGGAGTCGTCGAACTCGCTGACCGATTCGAGGCTGAAGTCGATCAGGTTCGCGAACGGCTCGGGCAGCTGAAGCGTCGGGGTGGCGGCGCTGAGCTTGTTGGTGAGGTCGACGACCCGCAGCCGGCCCTCGGCCAGCTGGGTCAGGAGCTGGTCGACCGCGGTCTCGGCGGGGATGCTCATCGGTGCGTCCTCTCGGTCGCGGGGCGCGCTATTGCGAATCCTTGACGGTCGTTGACAGCGCGGAAGGCCATATCTACAGTACCGGTTTCAGCGGCACTGACGGAATAGCTGCCGAAGATCAGTCAGAGTGAACACGGAGCCTCGACCAGGGCTTCCGGAGCCGCAAGGCCGCCGGGACGGAGCATCGACGCACGGTGCTCGCGTCATTACGGTGGCGAACGGACCGGTCTCGCCCGCCAGTTACGGAACGGAGTGTCGTGACCGACCAGCCCAGCCCAGCCGCTTTCCGGGCGCGTTTCCCTGCCCTCGCCGACTCGGTGCACCTCGCGAGCTGCAGCCAGGGCGCGCTCTCGGACGCGCTGACCGCGGAGCTTTTCGAGTTCCAGCACACGATCCGCGAATACGGGGCGCCGTGGGACAAGTGGATGGTGAAGGTCGCCGAAGCACGGGAACTGTTCGCTCAGCTGATCGGTGCGGACGCCGACGACATCGCCGTCGTGCCGTCCGCGTCCGAAGGGGCGTATCAGGTCGCGTCCACGCAGGCATGGTCGCCGCGCGCGGGAATCGTCACGACTGACCTGGAATTCCCTTCGCTGGGCCATGTTTGGCTGGCGCAGCAGGGACGCGGCGCGGACGTTCAGTTCGTCGCTCAGCACGACGGCCTCGTCGACACCGAGGATTACGCCGCGCTCATCACCGAGCAGACGCAACTGGCGTCCGTCCCGTTGGTCAGCTACGCCAACGGTTTGCGGTTCCCGGTGCGCGAAGTTGCCGCGCTGGCCCGGGAAAAGGGTGCGCGAACCTTTGTCGACGCCTATCAGGGTCTCGGCGTCGAGCCGGTCGACGTCGCCGAACTCGGCTGCGACTATCTCGTCAGCGGAAGCCTGAAGTACCTGCTCGGCATCTCCGGGATCGCCTTCCTCTACGTGCGGCCAGGCGTGCGCGACGAGGTTTCCCCGCCGCTGACCGGCTGGTTCGGCCGCACGAACCCGTTCGAATTCGACCCGCGGCACCTCGACTATCCCGAGCACGCCCGCCGGTTCGAGACCGGGACGCCGTCGATCCCGTCCGCGTACGGCGCGGTCGCTGGCCTGAAGTTGTTGCACCAGCTGGACGCGCACCGCGTGCGTGACCACATTGGAGGGTTGACCGGGCAGCTGCAGCAGCGGTTGCTCGACGCTGGGGAGCGGCTCCGGTCCCCGCTGGACGACGCGCGGCGCGGTCCGCTCGTCGCACTGGCCGACCGGGATCCCGACGCGCTGGCTGCGTACCTCGCCGGGCGGCGGATCGTGTGCAGTGCCCGCGGCGACGTGCTGCGGATGTCCTTGCACTACTACAACGTCGAGTCCGATCTCGACGCCGTCGTCGCGGCGATCGCCGAGTACCGGGCGAGCCAGTAGGGAGCAGACATGGCCGAGTCCCCGTCCCCGAACCGGTTGCAGCGGAGGCTGCGCGGCAGGCAGTTGACGATGATCGGAATCGGCGGGGCCATCGGCACCGGCCTTTTCCTCGGCTCGAGCCTGGCGATCTCGCACGCGGGACCGGGCGTCGTGCTCGCCTACGTCCTTTGTGGACTCGTCGCGCTGGCGATTTCCTGGGCACTGGCCGAAATGGTGGTGGTGCACCCGGCCGCGGGCGCGTTCGGCAGCATCGCGCAGAAGTACCTCGGCGCGGGCAGCGGGTTCGTGGTGCGCTGGGCGTATTGGGCGATGCAAGTGATCGCGATCGGCGGCGAGACGATCGCGGCCGGCGTGTACGTCCAGTTCTGGTGGCCGCAGATCCCGTTGTGGGTGCCGGTCGCGGTGTTCTCGCTGCTGGTGATTGTCGTCAACGGCGCGGCGGTGCACATTTTCGGCGAGTTCGAGTACTGGTTCGCGATGATCAAGGTGTGCGCGATCCTGGTATTCGTCGCGCTCGGTGTGATTCTCGTGTTCTTCGGCCTGCCGAAGGCACCCGCGCCCGGCTTGACGAATCTCAGCGCGGGCGGCGGATTCCTGCCGAACGGCGTGTCCGGGCTGTTGCTGGCCATGGTGTTCGTGCTGTTCAGCTACATCGGCACCGAGGTGGTTTCGGTGACCGCGGCCGAATCCGAGAACCCGACTCGCGACATCCCGCGCGCGGCCAGGGCGATGGTGGTGCGGCTGGCGATCTTCTATGTCGCCGCAATGCTCATCGTCGTCTTGGTAGTGCCGTGGACGGTCACCGGCGAGGGCGGTTCGATCACCGCCAGTCCGTTCGTCCGCGTCTTCCAAGCCGCGGGCGTTCCGGCAGCGGCGACGATCATGAACTTCGTGGTCCTGACCGCCGCGTTGTCGAGCGCGAACACCAACCTCTATCTCACCACGCGGATGCTGCATTCCCTTGCCGAGCACCGATTCGCCCCGTCCTGGGCAGGACGGCTGACCAAGTCCGGAGTGCCGCGCAACGCGCTCGTGCTGTCCACCGCGGGCCTGGTGATCGCGACCATCCTGTCCAAGAATTCCGACTCCAACGCGTATCTCGTGCTGTTCGGCATTTCGATCTTCGCCGCGCTCGTGGTGTGGATGATCATCCTGGTGACGCACTTGGCGTTCCGGATCCGCCGTCGCCGGGCCGGGCTGCCGCCGTCGCCAGTGCGGCTGTGGGGCGCACCGGTGGTGAACGTCGTGGTGATCGCTTTCCTTGTCACCGTACTGATTTCGACGTTCTGGATCGAAGGCCTCGACCCGGCGTGGAAGTTCGGGATTCCGTTCTTCGTCGTGCTGGTGGTGGCTTATCTGGTGCTGAAGGCAACCGGGCGCACGAAGCAGGCCGCGGAAGTGGAATTGGAAGACTCTACGTTGGTCGAGGTGCGCGAAAAGGCGTAGTCACGGGGTCAGGTGGGCGGCGAGTTCGGCTGCCGCCTCCTGTACCTGCGTAGCGAAATCCGTGTCCGCAGGCTGATCGGACCATCGCTCGAACGCGGTTTGGAACACCGCGGTGCCGACCTGCGCGAGCATCTTCGCACTCGATTCGGTCGCGCCTCGTTCCCGCAATGCTTCGACGACTGCTTCCGTGACCGCCGCCAGCTTCGTCCGCTCACGTTCCTGCAGTTCCGGGCTGGAAGCGATGACCGCGCGCCGTTGGGCGGCCTGCGAAACCAGGCCAGCGAACAAATCGCCAGCGGCGACCAACGCGGCCAGCAGTGCTTGAAAGGGCGGCAGCGAGGGGTCGGCGTGCCGGACAGCGTCGGCCATCGCGTCCGGGAGCTGCTCCGACCCGGCGAACAACACGTCGCGCTTGTCCGCGAAGTAGCGCGAGAAGGTGCGCCGGGTGAGCCCGGCGCGCTCGGTGATCTGCGTGACCGTGGCGTTCTCGTAGCCGTGCTCGGTGAACAGCTCCAGCGCGGCCGCGCGGAGCCGCTCCTTGGCTTCCGGATCCCAACGCGGCATGCGGCGATCTTAGCAGTGATGACACAGTGGGTCATCACTGCTACTGTTGATGTCTCACTGAGTCATCAACCTCGGAGGGGTAGATCATGTCTTTGCTTGACCAGCGAGTTGTCGTCATCGGCGGCAGTTCGGGCATGGGATTGGCGACCGCGCGGGCCGCGGCGGAGGCGGGCGCGTCCGTCACGATCGCGTCGAGTGGCAAGGAACGGCTGGACGCGGCGCTCGCCGAATTGCCGGACAGCTGCGAAGGATTCGTCGCCGACGTACGCGACGAAGCGAACGTCGCGGCCCTGTTCGAGCACGTCGGCCAGTTAGACCACCTCGTGTACACCGCAGGTGACGCGCCGCATCAGCAGTCGCTCGCCGACCTGCCGCTCGATGACGCGCAGAGCGGGTTCTACGTCCGTTACTGGGGCGTCGTGAGCGCGGTGAAGCACGCCGCGCCGCGGATTCGGCCGGGCGGTTCGATCGTGCTGACGTCCGGGATCGTCGGCGTCCGCCCGATGCCCGGCGCGGCGCTCGCGGCTGGTTCCGTCAGCGCTATCGAGGGATTGGCGCGCGGACTGGCCGTCGACCTGGCCCCGGTACGGGTCAACACAGTGCGCCCGGGGCCGGTCCATACGCCGATGTGGGACGGGCTGCCGCAACCACAGTTGGACGCGATGGTTGCCGCGTTCACCGAACGGACGCTGACGAAATCGGTCGGCGAGGCGGACCAGGTCGCGGCGACCAATGTGTACTTGATGGAGAACAGTTTCGTCACCGGCGCGGTGATCACCGTCGACGGAGGCTTTGTGCTTACTGGAAGCTGACCTGCTCGCCGGGCTTGAGCAAATGCAGCCGGTCCTCGAGGCCAGCCTGGGCGAAAGCCGGACGGAGAGTACCCGGGCCCTGGGTGAAATGCGCCCAATGCTCGAAGTGCAGGGGGACGACCTGGCGCGCGTTCAGGATCCGGGCCGCCTCGGCCGCGCCGTCGCTGGGCAGGGTGAGGTACGCGTCGCCGACCAGCGGTGTCTGCGCCCCGCCCGCGAAGAGAACAGCGATGTCGATCCGCTCGAAACGCTCGGCGATCTGCCGCACGACGTCGAGCGAAGCGTTGTCACCGCTGACGTAAACGGTCGGCTGGCCTTCGCTTTCGAGCACGAAACCGGTGACCTCGCCGACGAGATGCTCGCTGCCGTCGGGCCCGTGCTGCGCGGGCACTCCGGTGACGCGGACGCCGCCGAGGTCGTAGGACTCCCAGTTGGCCAGCGCCCGGACGGGCTCGCCGATCCGTTCCCTCGCCGAGGCGGTGGACAGGACGAGCGGGGCGTCGAGGGCGTAGTTTCGCCCCGCCGCGTCCAGGTTGTCGGGGTGCTGGTCGTGGGAGAGCAGCACCGCGTCCACCTCGCCGACCTCCGCCGCGGCGACCGCGGGACCAGCGGTTTTCGCCAGCTTGCGGGTGCCGATCGGGTAGTCGCCGGGGGCGTCGAACGTCGGGTCGGTGAGCAGGCGGATCTCGCCGTACTCGATGAGGGCGGTCGGGCCGCCGACGTACCGGATACGCGTCATGCGGGTACTCAACTCGCGGAGGGCTGCGCGGTATTCCGGCGCAGCGCCTGGAATTCGACCGGGCTGTGCGCGCTGAACACCGAGACCTCGTCCTGCTTCTCTCGGGCGAGAGTCTGCAACCGGGCGAGGTTGGCGCGGCGGGTGGCCCCGTCCATCTGGTTGATCGCCTCGAACACGCGCATGCCCGGCGGGCAGTGCGGGCTCACCGGGGCGACTTCGCCGTGGAAGAAGTACGCGTCGCCGGCGTGCAGGAGCCAGCCGTCGCCGGTGTCGACCGCGACGCCGGAGTGGCCGTGCGTGTGGCCGGGCAACGGGACGAGCAGGATTTCCGGTGGCAGGCCACGCAACGGTTGCACGGCGTCGAAGCCGAACCACTTCTCGCCGGCCTCGTCGTAGGTGCTCCACAGTGGACTGTGCGCGAATTGCTCGGCGCGGTACCGCGTTTTCTCCGGGAAGCTCTTCGGATTGTCCGCGGCGCGGCGTTCGGTGGTGCGGACATGCACTGTGGCGTCAGGGAAATCGGCGAGACCACCGGCGTGGTCGACGTCGAGGTGAGTCATCACGATGTGCCGGACGTCGGCGGGGTCGTGGCCCAGCGCGCGGATTTGCGCCACGGCGGTCTCTTCCATGGTCGGCTTCGCGCCGACCATCGCCATGAACGGACCGCCGAGCCAGCGCCGCGATTCGGTGACGCCGCGGGTGCCGAAACCGGTGTCGACCAGGACGAGCGAGTCGGCGGTCTCGACCAGCAGGCAGTGCGCCACGATCGTGCTGCGCCGCAGCATCCCGGGGCGGCCGTCGAGCGCCTTGCCGCCGAGCGGGCGCATCGTGCCGCAGTTGAGGTGGTGCACCTTCATACCGTGCTCCTCTCGCTGAGCCGGACGAAATCGGTCAGGTCGTGCGAGGCGAACACGGTCACCTCGTCGGCGTGGTCCCGGCGCAGCTCGCGCAACCGGCGCTGGTTCTCGCGCCGCGGCCCGGGCAGCGTCTGGACCCGCCGTTCGAACATAGCCAATCCGGGCGGGCAATAGGAATCGGTGTCGATCTCCTGGTGGAAGAAATACGCGTCGCCCGCGTTGAGCACCCAGCCGGACCCGGTGTCGACAGCCACCCCGGCGTGGCCGACAGTGTGCCCGGCGAGCGGCACGAGCGCGACGCCCTCGACCCCGTCCAGCGCGCGGACCGCGTCGAGGCCGAACCAGCTGTCCCCAGTGTCCGAATAGGACTTCCACTGTGGACCGTGGCGGAACTGGACGTCGCGGTACCGCGGGTTTCCGGTGCGGTAGGCGTCGAGTTCCTTGCCGTAGACGTGCACGCGGGCCTGCGGGAAGTCGACGAGCCCGCCGGCGTGGTCGAGATCGAGGTGGGTGAGGACGATGTCGCGGACGTCGGCCGGGTCGAAGCCCAGCGCGCGGATGCGGCTCAGCGCGGTTTCGCTTTCGTCCATCAGCGGGTTCGACGTGCGCAGGAAGCGCGGGCCGAGCCAGCGCGCGGCGTCGGTGACGGTGGGCGAACCCATTCCGGTCTCGATGAGGGTCAATCCGGTGCCGGTTTCGACCAGCATGCAGTGGCACACAAGGGTGGCTCGGCGCAGCAGCCCGGGCTTTCCGTCGACGAGCTTGCCGCCGATCGGGCGCATGGTGCCGCAGTTGAAGTGGTGTACACGCATTAGGCGAACTCCCGTTCGACAGTGGTGTGCAGATGGGCGGCGACGGCTTGCAGCGGCGAGGTGTCCCGCCGGGTGCGTGCGAGCAGCAACGCGCCTTCGATCGCGGAAAGCACGATGGTCGCCAGCGAAGCAGCGCGTTTTTCGGGAAGACCGCGCTCGATGAAGTAAGCGGAAATGCCGCGCAGCCAGCCTTCGTAACCCTGGTCGCAGGCGGCGCGGATCGGCTCGCTGTCGGCGGCTTCCAATGCGACTGTCGCGATTGGACAGCCGCAGCGGAAGTCCGATTCGGCCAGCGCGGCGGCCAGCGCGGCAACGATGAGGTCGATGGCGGTGGCCGGATCCGGTGCGGCAGCGGTGATTTCGCGGAACTGCCCGGCCAGCCGCTCCCCGGAAAGCTGTACCGCCTCGGCGGCGAGTTGTTCCTTGCCGCCGGGGAAATGGAAGTACAGCGACCCCTTCGGGGCCCGGCTTTCGGACACGAGCTGCGTCATCCCGGTGGCGTGATAGCCCTGGGTGCGAAACAGCTCAGCCGCCGATTCGAGCATCCGGCGGCGCGTGTCGGTGCGGTTGACCATGGGCCCACCGTAGCTCAAACTATGACGACCGGTCTAGTTAGTTTCGAGCGCTGTTAGTTTCGAGCGCTGCCCGCGCGGCGCGGCCGATCGGTAACCTCAGCGCCATGGCGAACCCCACCGGAGAGCAGTTCGAGATCACCCGCGGCAACGCGCGCGCCGTCATCACCGAGATCGGTGCCGGGCTGCGCGCGTTCGAGATCAGCGGGGTGCCCTACGTCGAGACGTTCGCTGAGGACGAGAAGCCGCCGAAGGGGCTCGGCCAGGTGCTGCTGCCGTGGCCGAACCGGACCAAGGGCGGCAAGTGGGAGTTCGAAGGCGAAGAGCAGCAGCTGGAAATCACCGAGGAAGCGCGCGGCAACGCCATCCACGGCCTGACCCGGCACCTCGAATGGGAGCTGCTGGAGCACGCCGAAACGTCGATCACGCTTGCCATCGACGTCGAGGCGCAGCCCGGCTGGCCGGTCCCGCTGCGCGCGACGATCACGTACGACCTGCAGCCGCGCGAGCTCGTCATCACGCACGAGATCCGCAACGAGGGGGAGAAGCCGATCGGCGTCGGCGTCGGGACCCACCCGTACTTCCGGATCGGCGACGCGCCCACCGACGAGCTGACCCTCACGCTGCCCGCCACGCGAGTCCGGCCGTACGAGGGCGACCAGCAGATGCCGTACGCGGACGAGCAGGACGTCGAGGACACCGGGTACGACTTCCGCCAGGGGCGTGTGCTGGAAGGCGTTGACCTGGACACCGCGTTCGGCGGGCTGGAGCTGGCCGCCGACGGCACCCACCACCACGTGCTGTCCCACGGGGATCGCCAGCTGGTGGTCTGGACCGGCCCGGACTTCCGCTGGGTGCAGGTGTTCACGCCGGACGACCTGACCGGCCGCGGCCGCGCGGTGGCGATCGAGCCGATGACCTGCCCGGCGGACGCGCTCAACACCCGCACCGACCTGATCGAACTGGAACCGGCCACGTCGTGGACGGGCAGCTGGGGAATCCGGGTCCCGTGAAACCCGAGCTGCTGACCGACGCCGACGCGGGTGAGTTGCTGACCCTGCAGCAGGCCGCGTACATCACCGAGGCGCGGGCACACCAGAACTTCGACCTGCCGCCGTTGCTGGACACCCTCGACCACGTGCGCGCGGCCATCGCCGACCCGTCGATCACGGTCTGGGGTTTCCGCGACGGCGGCCGGCTGGTGGCGAGCGTGCGGATGCGAGTGGAGGGTCGCGTCGGCGAGATCGGCAGGCTCGTGGTGGCACCGGATCGGCAAGGCGAGGGACTCGGTACCGCGCTGCTGGCGGCCGCGGAGGAGGCGACCCCGGCGGAGGTGACGGTGTTCCGGCTGTTCACCGGCGAGCGTTCGGCCGGGCCGCTCTATTTGTACCGAAAGCTCGGTTACCGCGAGACGCATCGCTCGCCGGAAGCGGACTATCAGTTGGTGCACCTCGAAAAACCCCGGATGCGCGAACCCGGGTGAGTTCGTTAGCGTGTCAAACTATGGCTTACAAGGCGATTGTCGGGGGCTATGTGGTCCCCGTCGGCGCCGCTCCGATCGAGGGCGGCACTGTGCTCATCGAAGACGGCCGGATCACCCAAGTCGGGGCTGAGGCCGACGTCGAGGTGCCGGAGGACGCGGAGCTGGTGGACGCGTCCGGCAGCTGGGTCCTGCCGGGATTCATCGACGCGCACGCGCACCTCGGCGTCCACGAGGACGGCGAGGGCTGGGCGGGCAACGACACCAACGAAATGACCGACCCGAACGGCGCGCGCTTCCGCGCGGTCGACGGGATCGACCCGTACGAACCGGGTTTCGACGACGCGCTGTCCGGCGGCGTCACGAGCGTGGTGATCAAGCCGGGGTCGGGCAACCCGATCGGCGGGCAGACCATCGGCGTGAAGACGTGGGGCCGGTCCATTCTGGACATGATCTTCGCCGAGCACGTGAGCGTGAAAAGCGCGCTGGGCGAGAACCCGAAACGGGTTTACGGCGAGAAAAAGGTCACGCCGTCCACGAGGCTCGGCGTGGCCGCGATCCTGCGCGAGGCGTTCACGAAGGCCCGCAATTACCAGGCGAAGCGCGACCACGCGCTGGCAGAGGGCAAGCCGTTCGAAACGGACCTGACCAACGAAACGCTGGCGAAGGTCCTGGACGGCGAGCTGTACTGGGACCAGCACGTGCACCGCGCCGACGACATGGTGACCGCGATCCGGCTCGCCGACGAATTCGGCTACAAACTGGTGATCAACCACGGCACCGAAGGCCACCTGATCGCGGACCTCCTGGCCGAACGCGACGTCCCGGTGATCCTCGGCCCGCTGTTCACCACGAAGTCCAAGGTGGAACTGCGCAACCGAAGCCTGCGCTCGGCGGGGATCCTGGCGCGGGCCGGGGTTCGTATTTCCATCACCACTGACCACCCGGTCGTTCCCATCAACTTCCTGGTGTACCAAGCCGCTTTGGCGGTGAAGGACGGCCTGGACCCGGAGACCGCGCTGAAGGCACTGACGCTGCACCCGGCGCAGATGCTCGGCCTGGACGACCGGATCGGCACCCTGGCACCCGGTTTGGACGCGGACGTGGTCGTGTGGTCGGGCGACCCGCTGGACGTGATGAACCGCGCGATGCGGGTGTTCGTGCGGGGCCAGGAGGTCTACCACTTCGACGAGACGACCGGCGAGGGCGTGTCGGCGGATCGGCGGTACCGGGAAACTCGCTGATGCCTTGGTTGAGGCGGCCCGGGCAGCCGCCTCAATCAAGCAGCGCGGCGAGGTCGACTTCCGCGGGGAATGGCTCTGTGGTGCGGAATTTGCCGGTGACGGCGGGGGCGTCCTGGTAGCCGAGGTCTCCGGCCTGGTGGCAGGCGACGAGGGAGATCGGGTCGTCGAGGTCGAGGATCCAGTAGAACGGGATTCCGGCGTCGGCGTACTCCTTGTGCTTCGTGACGTAGTCGGTGCGCTTCGAATCCGGTGTCGCGACTTCGACCACCAGGACGAGATCTTCTGCGCGCAGGATGTCTTCTTGGGGAGTCCGGGCGATCACTTCGGACGTGGTGACCAGGAGATCGGGGCACCGGGAGAATCCCGGTGCCCCGTCCGGCGCGAGACCGAGATCGATATCGACGCGCGGCACCAAGCAAAACTCGTCCGAAAGCTGATCGTGCAGCTGGAAAGCGAGCTCGTACGTCGCGCGGTTGTGCCACGCGCCCGGTGACGGCGAGAAGACCAGACGGCCTTCGACGAGTTCGGTAAAACCCGGCTCGACCTCGCCGAGCGCGAGGTAGTCCTTGATCGAGAGCAGTTGCCGCGGCAGTGTCGTGGTGTCCATGCCGCTCACGGTAAGCGAGGGGTACGACACTTTCCGCCAACACAGTCCGCCAGGAACGCCCGCAACCCCCGCGGCGCACCACCGGTGACCGCGGCGAAATCCCCTGAGAGCCAAGCCCCGTCCCCTTGCGCGAGCAGTTCGAAAACCTGCGCGTTCGACCCCGCCTCGGGCACTCCGTTCGACTCCATCACCGCGCGATGCTCCTCGGCCGAGATCCGTCGATACTCCACCGGGCGGCCGGTCACCGAAGCCCATTCCTGCGCCACCTCGGCGAACGTGACCAACTCCGGTCCGGTCAGCAGATACGTCCGCCCGGCATGCGCCGCCGGATCAGTCGCGATCGTCGCGGCCGCCGCGGCGACGTCGCGGGCGTCGATCATCCCGATCCGGCCGTCGCCCGCGGAGCTCGAAAAGCCGCCGGTTCCGGCGATCTCCGGTGCGAGGGCCAGCAGATTCTGCATGAAGAAGTTCGGCGCGAGCAGCGTGTACGCCATTCCCGACGCCTTGAGGTGCGCGTCGATCCGCGCGTGCTCCCGACGCCGGGCGACTGGCGAATCGTCGACAGCCTTGTGGTTGGTGACCCGCACGACGTGCCGCACCCCGTGCGCGACCGCGCGATCGAGGACCGCGATCTGCGACGCCACGGCGGGGCCGATCAGCAGGAGCGTGTCGACGTCGCGCAGGGCCGCGTCCAGGGTGTCCGGCCGGTCGAAATCGCCGATCACTTCGTCGGTGCCGCCCGACGGGGTGCGGACGAGCGTGCGGACCGGTCCGAGCAGTCGGACAGCTTCGCGGCCGATTTTGCCGGTGGCTCCGGTAACCAAGATCATGCGAGAAATACTGCTCGCCACCGGTATCGTTTGTGAAGAAGGCACCTCGACGATCTATAGGTACCCAATGGATACCAAGTATGCGAAAGCGTGCCCGTCGCGCACCGTGATGGACGTGCTGGCCAACAAATGGACGCTCTACGTCCTCGGCCTGCTCCGTCAGTACGAGCGCCCGTTGCGGTTCACTGAACTGCGTCGTGGCGTCGAGGGAGTGACGCAGAAATCGCTCACCCAGGTGCTGCGCAACCTCGAACGCGACGGGCTGGTCAGCCGCACGATCTACCCGACGATTCCGCCCCGCGTGGAGTACGCGCTGACCGATCTCGGCAGGGACGTCGGCGCGTTGACCGGCGCGATCGCCGACTGGTCGAAAGCCAACGCGGGCCGCGTCCAAGCAGCCCGCGCGGCTTATGACGACAGAAAAGACTAGGCGTTCTTCAGCGAACGCGCGATCACCATCCGCTGAATCTGGTTCGTCCCCTCGAAGATCTGCGGCACCTTCGCCTCCCGCATGTACCTCTCCACCGGGAAGTCCTTCGTGTACCCCGCACCGCCGAGCACCTGGACCGCGTCCGTCGTCACCTTCATCGCGCCGTCCGTCGCCACCAGCTTCGCGATCGACGACTGGCGCTGGAAGTCCAGGCCGCGGTCGCGACGGCGAGCGGCGTCCAGGTAGGTCGCACGGGCCGATTCGACCGTCGCCGCCATGTCGGCCAGCAGGAACTCCAAGCCCTGGAAGTCCGCGATCGGACGCCCGAACTGCGTGCGCCCCTTCGCGTACTCCACGGCCTCGTCCAGCGCGGCCTGCGCCAGGCCCACGGCGCAGGCGGCGATCCCGAGCCGACCGGAACTGAGCGACGACAAAGCGATCTTCAGGCCAGCGCCCTCGCCGCCGATAAGACGGTCGGCCGGGACGCGGGCGTCCTCGAACAGCATCTGCGCGGTGGGGGAGCCGGTGAGGCCCATCTTCCGTTCGCGCGGGGCCGCCGAGAGGCCGGGGGTCGACGAGTCGACCAGGAGACACGAGATGCCGTGGCCGCCGTCCTCGCTCGTGCGGACCATCGTCGTGTAGAAGTCCGCGACGCCGGCGTGGGTGATCCACGCTTTCGTGCCATTGACGACGTACTCGTCCTCGGAAAGCCGCGCGCGGGTGGACAGCGCGGCCGCGTCCGAGCCGGCCTGCGTTTCAGACAGGGCATACGCGCCGAGCAGCGAGCCGCCCAGCATGTCCGGCAGCCAGCGGTCCTGCTGTTCTTCCGTGCCGTAATGCGCGAGCGCGTAACAGGACATCGTGTGCACCGACAGCCCGACGCCGACGCTCATCCACGCGCCGGCGATCTCCTCCAGCGCCTGCAGGTAGACCTCGTACGGCTGCTCGGCCCCGCCCCAGCGCTCCGAGTACGGCAGACCCAGCAGGCCGGACTTGCCCATCAGGGCGAACAGGTCGCGCGGGAACTTCTCGGCCTCCTCGTCGGCCGAAGCACGCGGTTTCAGCTCGTCACGGGCGATTTCCGTGACGAGCGAGAGCAGGTCTTCGGACTCCGGCGTCGGCAGCAGACGGTCGACCGGCATGGTTCCTCCCAGAACGCGGTGGTACTGAAAACAGTACTAACGGCTGATTGAGAGTACCGTATGCGGAGCGGGGCTGTCCCTGATCGGTAGGAGATAGTGACGTGATGTCCACCCCTGAAGCCCGTCGCCGTCCCACCGCGCGGCAGCAAGCCCTGCTGCGCGAGCTTGAGGCGTTGTTCCTGGCGGAGGGCTTCGCCGGCTTCACGCTCGACGACCTGGCCGCCCGGCTTCGCTGCTCGAAGTCGACGCTGTACGCGCTCGCGCCGAGCAAGGAGCAGCTCGCGGTCAAGGTCGTCGCGCACTTCTTCCGCGACGCCGCTGAACGCCTGGAGAAGCGGATCGCGGGCATCGCCGACGCGCGCGAGCTGATCGGCGCGTACCTCTCCGGCGTCTCCGAGCACCTGAACCGGGCGTCGCCGGAGTTCATGGCCGATATCGCCGCGTTCGCGCCCGCACGCGACACCTATCAGCTCAACAGCCGCGCCGCCGCGCGCCGGATCCGCGCGTTCATCGACAAGGGCGTCGCCGACGGAGTGTTCCGCGACGTGCACGCGCGGCTTGTGGCCGAAATGACCGGACTGATCATCGAGGGCATTCAGACCGGCGTGCTCGGCCGCCGCACCGACGTGTCCGACGCGGAAGCGTTCACCGCGCTCGGCGAACTTCTGCTCGGCGGTCTCGACAAGAACTGACCGTCCGTGAAGGGCCCCTTCCGGGAATCAGTCCCCATGCCAAGGGCCAAGGCGGCGCGACGGGCGCGGTTGAGGCGCGTCTGCCCAGGTCGAAGGGCTTGGGCGCGGCCAGGCGTCCGTGCGGGAATCAGAGTCCCTCGCGGACCGCGCTGAATTCGCGGTCCAAGTTCCTGGCACTGGGAATCAGCGGACCCTTCACGGACTTCGGCGGCACCGCCGGTCGTGGACAGGAATTGTCAGCGCCGGTTCCTCTACACTCGCCGCTTGTGATCGTGGTGGGTGGAGAGGCGCTGGTCGACCTCGTTCCGGGTGAACCGCTGGATTCCACTGTGGACGGTGGGTTGCGCGCGCTGCTGCCGAGACTCGGCGGCGGGCCGTACAACGTCGCGCTGGCCGCGGCCCGGCTCGGCGTGCCCGCGTCCTTCCTGTCCCGGGTTTCCACTGACCGGTTCGGCGTCGCGTTGGCGGATCGCCTTTCCGCTTCGCACGTCGACACTTCGTTGCTGCAGCGCGGCAACGAGCCGACGACGCTCGCTGTCGTCGCGCTCGACGAACGCGGCGCCGCGCAATACACGTTCTACGTCGAGGGAACCGCCGATCGGCTGGTCTCCGATCCTGGTGCGCTGCCGGAAGAAACCACCGCGCTGTCGCTCGGAACGCTCGGCATGGTGCTGGAGCCCGGCGCGAGCGCGTACGAGCGAATTCTGCGCCGTGAATCCGCCCGTGGGACGCTGACAGCGCTCGACCCGAACATCCGGGAGGCGCTCATCGCCGACCCGGCGGCTTATCGCGCGCGCTTCGCGTCGTGGCTGCCCGACGTCCGGCTGCTGAAAATCTCCGACGACGACGCCGCGTGGCTCGCCGAAGGAGCCGATCCGGTGGCCGCGGCGAAATCGTGGGTGGAGTCCGGTGTGGACGCCGTCGTGCTCACCCGGGGCGCGGACGGCTTGTCTGTGATCACTTCGGCTGGTGAGCTGGCCCACGTCGCGTCCCGCAAGGTCGCGGTGGCCGACACGATCGGCGCCGGCGACACCGTGCAGGGCGCGTTGCTGGCCTGGCTGCACGAGCGCACCGTGCGCGACCTGGCCGCACTCGACGCCGGCGCGTGGACCGAAGCGCTTGCTTATGCGGCGAAAGCGGCCTCGATCACGGTTTCCCGGAGCGGAGCGGAGCCGCCGACCGCGGCGGATATGGCGGCCACCGTGTGAACCTGGTCCCAATGGGGCCTTTTGGGGCAACGCAGCGAGTGCGGATTGACCCACCCTTCGACTAGCGTAGTGGTGAATTCATACCCAGCGGGTCGGTGTGCAGCGAGGCGCGTGTTTCCTCGCGTGAACACGTGGCTACTGCGGAACCCGCAGACGCCGCCGTCCCGTGCCCAACGTGAGAGGGACCTGCATGTCCGACGCGACGAATGCGGGGCAGTCCGGCGGCGAAACCGCGACGCTGCGCCTGCCGAGTGGCGAGCACGAGTTCAAGGTCGTCAACCCGGTCGAGGGCGCGCCGGGGATCGAGCTGGGAAAGCTGCTGGCGCAGACCGGGTACATCACCTACGACCCCGGGTTCGTCAACACCGGAGCCGCGTCGTCGGCCATCACCTACATCGACGGTGATGCGGGCATCCTGCGCTACCGCGGCTACCCGATCGAGCAGCTGGCGGGGAAGTCCACCTTCATCGAGGTGTCCTACCTGCTCATCTACGGCGAGCTGCCGACCGAGGCCCAGCTGGCCGACTTCACCGAGCGGATCCAGCGGCACACCCTGCTGCACGAGGACCTGAAGGCGTTCTTCTCCGGCTTCCCGCGCGACGCGCACCCGATGCCGGTGCTGTCCAGCGCCGTTTCCGCGCTGTCGACCTTCTACCAGGACTCGCTGAACCCGTTCGACGAGCCCAACGTCGAGCTGTCCACCATCCGCCTGCTGGCGAAGGTGCCGACGCTCGCGGCGTACGCGTACAAGAAGTCCGTCGGCCAGCCGCTGCTGTACCCGGACAACTCGCTGGGCCTGGTCGAGAACTTCCTGCGGATGACGTTCGGCTTCCCGGCCGAGCCGTACGAGGTCGACCCGGACGTCGCGAAGGCGCTCGACCTGCTGTTCATCCTGCACGCCGACCACGAGCAGAACTGCTCGACCTCCACGGTGCGGCTCGTCGGCTCGTCCGAGGCGAACCTGTTCGCCAGCATCTCGGCGGGCATCAACGCGCTGTTCGGCCCGCTGCACGGCGGCGCGAACGCGGCGGTGCTGGAGATGCTCGAGGGCATCCGCGACGACGGCGGCGATGTCGCGACGTTCGTCAACCGCGTGAAGAACAAGGAAAAAGGTGTCAAGCTCATGGGCTTCGGGCACCGGGTCTACAAGAACTACGACCCGCGCGCGAAGATCATCAAGAACACCGCGGACGAGATTCTCGGCAAGCTCAAGGGCGGCGACCAGCTGCTGGAGATCGCCAAGAAGCTCGAGGAAACCGCGCTTTCCGACGACTACTTCGTCGAGCGCAAGCTGTACCCGAACGTGGACTTCTACACCGGTCTGATCTACCGCGCGCTCGGGTTCCCGACGAAGTACTTCACCGTGCTGTTCGCGCTCGGCCGGCTCCCCGGCTGGATCGCGCACTGGCGCGAGATGATCAACGACCCGCAGACGAAGATCGGCCGCCCGCGCCAGATCTACACCGGCCACGCGTCCCGGGACTACATCCCGATGTCGGAGCGCTGAGTCACCGCTTGGTGAAACGCCCCGCCGTGCCTTCGCGCGGCGGGGCGTTTATCGTTGTGCGGCATGACGATGGAAGCGCCGGTCGTGCTGTGGTTCCGCCGGGACCTGCGGTTGCGGGACCATGCCGCGCTCTTTGAAGCGGCCAAGCACAGCAAACACATTCTGGCGCTGTACGTGCTGGACGACCGGCTGCTCAAGCCCGCCGGTTCGCCGCGGGTCGCGTTTCTGCTGAATTCCTTGCGAGAGCTGGACAAAGCGTTGTCCGGGCGATTGATGATCCGGTACGGCGATCCGGCGCGGGAGGTGGTCGCCGCCGCACGGGAGATCCGCGCGGCCGCGGTGCATGTTTCAGCGGATACCGCACCATATGGGCGTGAGCGCGACGAAGCTGTGGCTTCCGCGTTGGCGGAGCATCGAATTCAGTGGGTCGAGACGGGTTCTTCGTACGCCGTGACGCCAGGGCGGGTTACGAAGCCGGACGGTACCCCCTATCGGGTCTTCACTCCGTTCTATCGCGCTTGGTCGCAGCACGGCTGGCCCCGTCCGGCGGGCACCGATGTGTCTATTGTGGACTGGGTTAAGCCTTCTTCCTCGTCGGCGTTGCCGGAAACTCCTGAGGTGGACTGCGAGCTGCCGCCAGCCGGAGAGGAAGCTGCTCTGTCGGTGTGGCATGATTTTCTCTCCGACGGTCTCGCGGATTATGCTTCCGAACGCGATCGGCCGGATCATGCTGGCACCACAAAGCTTTCTCCCTATCTGCGGTGGGGCGCGATCCATCCGCGGACGATGCTGGCCGACCTGGCCGCCAAACGGTCCGAGGGTGCGCAGGTGTTGCGTTCCGAGCTGTGCTGGCGCGAGTTTCACGCCGACGTCCTGTGGAACCGGCCGGAAACCGCGCGGAAGAACTACGATCGACGTTTCGACGGGATGCGTTACGACACCGGCAAAACCGCGCAAGAGATGTTCACGCAGTGGCGCGAGGGACGGACTGGTTACCCGATTGTCGACGCCGGCATGCGGCAGTTGCTGGCCGAGGGCTGGATGCACAACCGAGTCCGGATGATCGTGGCGAGTTTCCTGGTGAAAGACCTGCATTTACCGTGGTGGTGGGGCGCACGGCACTTCATGCGGCACCTGGTGGACGGCGATCTGGCCTCGAACCAGCTGAACTGGCAATGGGTCGCCGGTTCCGGGACGGACGCCGCGCCGTACTTCCGGATTTTCAACCCGACCACACAGGGTCAGAAATTCGACCCGCAGGGCGATTACGTGCGCCGGTATGTGCCGGAATTGCGTGGGGTGGAAGGGAAAGCGGTGCATGTGCTGAAGGAGCGTCCGGCGGGATATCCGGAGCCGATCGTCGACCATGCGGAGGAACGGCAGGTCGCGCTGCAGCGGTATGGGGCGATTACGAAGTCTTAGGGTGGTGCGCCCGTTCGTGGCTTTCGGCCAGTGATAGGCCGCGTTGTTATTCCTCGATGATCGACCAGAACCGCGGGCACTTCAGGGGATCGCTGGCCGGGCACTGCCGCCCGTGTTCGAGTGCTGCGCGGGCCACCTCGATGCGTCGCTGTTGCTCGGTCAGTTCGGCGAGTTTGGCATCGATCATTTCCTGTCGGCCGGGTTGTTCGCCGGCCAGGAAACGGCCGATTTCGGACAGCGTGAAGCCGATCTCCTGGAAGAAGAGGAGTACGCCGACGTCTTTGACCGCTGACTCGGCGTAGCGCCGTCGGCCCGCTTCCCGTTCCGCCGGGCGGACGAGACCGAGTTCGTCGTAGTAGCGCAGCGCGCTCGCCGGCACGCCGGTGCGCTCGGCGAGTTCGCCAATGGACAGGGTGGCAGTCATTTGACTTCAAGCGTACTCGAAGTGGTTTGCTCGCCCCATGAGCGTGATGGAACGGGCGCTGCGATGGTGGGGCCCGCGTGGCGGGATCGCGCAGTTTCACCGGCCGACCGGGATTCCGGGACACGTCGCCGGGTTGATCATGGGGTGGCGCTCGTCGAACGTGACGCGCAATCGGTGGGCGGTGCGATTGCTCGATATCCAGCCGTCCGAACGGGTCCTCGAACTCGGCTGCGGTCCGGGTGTGGCCGTCGCGGCACTGGCTGACCGGGCGGCGCTCGTGGTCGGCGTCGACCACTCAGCGGTGGTGATTCGTCATGCGCGACAACGGAATCGGGCGGCTATCCGAGCCGGGCGAGTGCGGTTGGTGTGCTCGTCGGTCGAGAATCTGTCGCTCGACGGGCCGTTCGACGCCGCGCTGGCAGTCAATACGGTGGGCATGTGGCCGGAACCGGTTGCCCGGCTGCGGGAACTGGCTCGATTATTGCGGCCTGGCGGGCGTGTTGCAGTGGTATCTCAACCACGGCAGCCTGGTGTCACCTCGGCTGCGGTGGTCGAGGAGTTGACCGAATTGCTCGCGGAGGCTGGCTTTTCCCGGCCCCGCACCGAAATGCTGGACTTGGATCCGCCAGTCGTGTGCGTCCTGGCGTTTTCCGGCGAGGACTGACTGCCTTCAGAGCATGGTTTTCTCACTGGTGACTATGGTCCCGACAGAAGCCAGATCGATGAACTTCGCCTCGTCCGGGTTCACCAGCGTCCGGTAGTTCTCCGACGCGAAGAACGCGTCGTGGCCGGCCCAGTCGTCGAACCAGATCTCAGTGATCCCGTCGTAGGCGGGAGCGGGGTACACCGAGGCGGTTGCGTACATACCGGTGCGCCTCGGGGATAGACGTGAACAGCGGTGCGTGCCGGTCGCGGTGGTACTCGACGAACTCCTCGTAGGACATGCCGTTCACGCGGTTGATCAGATAGACGAACTTGATCACGGGTTTCTCCTGCTCGTGCGGTCTCGGCGCGGGTGCCGTCAGCTACGTTAAAAGCTCACATCCATGTGAGAGGCAAGCTGCGAGCGGGCCGGCAGCGATCAGCGGCATTACGACGACGAGCACGTCCGCCGGGTCGAACTCATCCGGGCGTTCTTGGGCGCGGGACTGTCCACTCGGGTCAGCGCCGAGATGGTGCCGTGCATGGCCGAACCCAGTGCGAGCAAGGCGCACCGTGCCCTGACGACGATGCGGCGAGAGCACGATCGGCTGTCCTCGGCGAGGCGATCGATCGCCTCGCCGAGGCGCGGTCCGCGCTCGACGGGCTGATCGAGGTCAACCAGAGCTACCTCGCCGACCACCCCGTGGATCCCACGCCGAGCCGCGTGCCCTAACGGCGCAACGCGTCCACCAGTCGCACCCGGCTGCCGACTCGCAGCACTCCATTCCGGTACACCCGAGCACCCGCCCAGGTGGTCACTGCGATCAGCGCGATCGTCAGTACCAGCGACAAAGCCACTTCCCAAGGTTCCACGGCCCCGAGCGCGATCCGTGCGGGCATCAGGATCGGCGACAGCAACGGGATCAGCGAAACAACCCGCGTAGCCGTCCCGTGCGGCGCTTGCGTCAGCAGGCTGATCCCCGCGACAAACCCGATCACCAGCGCGATATTCACCGGTCCGACGACCGCCTGCGTGTCCTCCTGTCGCGACACCAGCGCGCCAGCCGCGCCGTACAGCATCGCGTAGAGGAGGAAACCCAGCAGGTACCAGACCAGACCCCAGCCCAGCGTCCCCAAAGCGACGCTGGAGATCGAGAACACGCCGGACACGCTACCGGCGATCAGGCCCGCCGCGGCTAGGATCGCGAGCTGCGCCAATCCGACCAAGCCGAGCCCGATGACCTTGCCCAGCAGCAGCTGCACCGGCCGGACGGTCGCGAGCAGGATTTCCACCACGCGGCTGGATTTCTCCTCGACCACACCCTGCGCGACGAACATCCCGTACGTCATGATGCTGATATACAACAGGATCGCGACCACGATCCCGGTCACCAGCTTCGTCCCGGCTTGCGGATCCACCGGTTCGAGAGCCTGCACGTCGGCGTGGGTAGCGGATACTGCCTGGTGGACAGCGGCGGGGTCGAGGTTCGCGGAGTACAGCTGAGCGTCTAAGACCTGTTGCTGTGCAATGTTATCTAACACAGTCCGCAGCTTCGTGTCTAAAGTGGACTTGACGATCACCCGCGGCCGGGAAGCGCTGCCGGACACGAGCGCGTCGACATCGCCGTCGCGGACCTGGGTCAATCCGTCCGATTCGGACTGTACCAGGACGATCTTGAGGTGCCGGTCGTTGTTCTCCAGTTGCGTCGCGATGCCCTGCGCTTGCCCGGCCAGTGCGACGCGCGTCGTCTCCCGGTCTCCGGCGAGGAAAGCCTGCAGGGCGACGTAACCCAGCAGCAGCAACAGCATCACCGCGGTACTGACCACAAAGGACCGGGTGCGCAGCCGTGCGTTGATCTCCCGTTTGGCCACCAA
Source organism: Amycolatopsis sp. NPDC004079 (assembly GCF_040610415.1). NCBI lineage: Bacteria > Bacillati > Actinomycetota > Actinomycetes > Pseudonocardiales > Pseudonocardiaceae > Amycolatopsis > Amycolatopsis sp. NPDC004079. The sequence continues at coordinate 52,475 of NZ_JBEXMH010000024.1, forward strand.
TCGCACGGCGCGCGTGGGGCGGATCCGACTCATCGAGGTGCTCCCGGTGTGGCGACCGAATCGCGGAACAGGTCGGCGAGCGTGCGGCGGCGGTGGCTGAACTCCGTCACCGGGCCGGTGGCTAAAGCCGCGGCGAGGACAGCTTGGTCGTCGGCGCTTGGCGACAGCTCCAGAACGGTCGTGGGGCCGTGGTTTTCGAGCACGCGCGCGCCGGGAACCGTTGCCGCCCAACCGGGGTTCGCGCTCGGTGCGGTGACGACCAGTCGGCGTCCGGCGTCGCGGGTCAGCTCGTCCACGGTGCCGACCGCGACCATCCGGCCATCGCGGATGATGCCGACTCGGTCGCACAGTCGTTCCACGAGGTCGAGCTGGTGGCTGGAAAACACCACCGGCACGCCCGTCGCCGCCTTCTCCCGTAACACGCCGCTCAGCACGTCCACCGCGAGCGGGTCGAGGCCGGAGAACGGTTCGTCGAGCACCAGCAACGCCGGGTCGTGCACGAGTGCGGCGGCTAGTTGCACGCGTTGCTGGTTGCCGAGGCTGAGTTTCTGGATGTTGTCCTTGCGCCTCGGCCCGAGACCGAGCCGTGCGATCCACAGTTCGGCAGCGCGATGTGCGTCGTTGGTGCTGAGACCGTGCAGTTCGGCGAGGTAGACGAGCTGGTCGATGACCTTCATTTTCGGGTACAGCCCGCGTTCCTCCGGCAGGTACCCGATCTGCGCGCGGGTGTCGTGCGTGACCGGCTGCCCGGCGAACCGTACCTCGCCGGAGTCGGCTTCCAGTACGCCGAGCGCGATCCGCATCGTGGTGGTCTTGCCTGCCCCGTTGCTGCCGACGAACCCGAACAGCTCGCCCGGCGCCGCGGTGAAACTCACGCCGTCGAGCGCGGTCTTCGTGCCGAACCGTTTGCTGACCCGGTCGATCTCCAGTGTCACGCGTCCCCCTCCAGCGGCGCACGGCTGAACACGGCCTCCACCGGAAGCCCGAACACCGCGCAAATGCGCAACGCCAGGTCGAGGCTCGGGTAATGATCCCCGCGTTCCAGTGCCCCGATGGTCTGCGGATTGACCTCGACCGCCTCGGCGAGCTCCGCCCGGCTCATCCCGCGCTCCGCACGCAGCACCGGCAGCCGGTTGTGGATCGGCAGCTCCTTGCCACGCCGCACCGGGCTCATGGACCGCACTGTTGCAAAAACCCAACGAAGCGTCAAGCTGCCTTGCCGGGAGTTGGCCAGGGATTTCAGGACAGTCCGGCCAGCGTTTTCGCCACCAGTTCGGCTACCCGATCCCGGGCGGCTTCGGCGTCGGCGGGTACCAGGGACAGCCGGGTGCGGCGTTCGAGGACGTCTTCGGCGGTCGTCGCGCCCTCGTGCCGGACTGCCCACACCACCTCGGCTGCGGTGATTTCCGTCGACGCGCACAGCGGTTCCGCGAATTCCGGCTCCAGTTCGCCGAGCGCCGCCACGCGGGGTGCTTCGGTGCCGTACTTGGCCACCAAGCGCGCCGGTGCGTCCACAAGCGACAGTCGGGAGCGTGGCGCGGCACCGATCAGCGGTAGCTTCGACGTACGGGAAGGGCCAGCGGGCAATCCAGCGTGCGTCAAGGCGGCATCGACGGCGTCCTCGGCCATGCGTCGATACGTCGTCAGCTTCCCGCCGACCACGGTGAGCACGCCATCAGAACCGGTGATCACCGCGTGTTTCCGGGACAGATCGGCACTGCGCCCAGCGGAACCGGAGACGAGCGGGCGTAACCCGGCGTACGAGCCGATCACGTCGGCGGCGGTCAATGGGCGGTTCAGGACGGAAGAAGCCGTCGAAAGCAGGAAGTCCACATCGGACTCGGGCACGGAAGGGACATCGGGCACGCCGCCGGACACCGGCTCATCGGTGAGTCCTAAGTAGACCCGGCCGTCGAGCTGCGGAAGCAGGAAGACGAACCGGTTGGTCTCGCCGGGAACCGGAATGTTGACCGACGTGGCCCCGACCCGCACGGTGTCCGGCGCGAGCACCAGATGGGACCCGCGCGAAGGGCGTAGCTGCACGGAATCAGTCAGCGTATCCGCCCAGACGCCGGTCGCGTTGACGACCTGCCGCGCGCGAAGCGTGTACGAAGAGGTCCCATCACTTACCCGAGCTTCGTTGCCGGACAAGGAAACCGCCGACAACCGCGTGAGAATCCGAGCCCCGAGCAAGGCCGCGGTACGGGCGATGCTGACCACCAAACGCGCATCGTCAACCAATGCACCGTCGTACGCCAGCAGTGCACCACGCAGCCCGTTAACAGCGAGCCCAGGGGACAATGCCAGCGCCTCAGCAGCGGGAATCCGGCGCGGTCCAGGAAGCACCGACGACGGCGTACGCGCGGCCCGTCGCAACCCGTCACCCGCCCGCAGGCCAGTGGCGATCAACGCCTGCTGGGCGGCGGAAGTACCGGGATAGAGCGGAAAAAGCTGCGGCATCGCGCGCGTGAGGTGCGGCGCGGTGCGGGTCATGAGAATCCCGCGCTCCACCGCACTCTCATGCGCGAGCCCGAGTTCGCCCTTGGCCAGGTACCGCAATCCGCCGTGCACGAGCTTGCTCGACCAGCGCGAAGTGCCGAACGCGAGATCGTGCGCCTCCACCAACGCGACCGAAAGCCCCCGCGCGGCCGCGTCGAGCGCGATGCCCGCGCCGGTGACGCCGCCGCCGACCACGAGCACGTCGACCTGTTCGCCGTCGACCAAGCGGGACAGTTCGCGTTCGCGGCGGCGCGCGTTGAGGGATCCGGTGCTCATGGTTTCAACCCCGCTTCGACCAGGTGCCGGAATTCGGCGAGCAGCGCGTCCTCGCCCACGTCGGCGGTGGCCGGGCGCAGCGAGAACGCGAACGACTGCACGACCAGCAGCACCGAGCGCGCCTGCGCGGCCACCTCGGCGTTACGCACCGATCCGTCTCGGTGCCCCTCCTCGAGCAGGCTTCGGAGCACGTGCTCGGCGAAGTGCTGCGTCGCGCCGAGCCGTTCCACGATGTACGGCAGCACCAGTTCGGCGTCGACGTCCAGCAGCGTCCGGAACAGCGGATCGGCCGACAGCGCGCCGACACTGGCCGCCGCCAGGTGCACGATGCGGTCGCGCGCGTGCGCCGTGTGGTCGCCGGACTCGTTCACCCGCTGCAGCAGACCGCTGAACTCGCGCGTCATCAGCGCGGCGAGGACACTGCGCACATCGGGGAACCGCCGATACACCGTCATGCGGCTGACCTGCGCGGTTCGGGCGATCTCGGCGAGCGTCGTGCGCCGGACGCCGACTGCGAGCACGCACTGGCGCGCGGCGTCGAGGAGCTCGTCGTCGGCTACTCGGGCCGAGGTCGGGCGGCTGCGAGCGTCCGCGAGTGCGGAGGGGGTCGCTCCCGGTCGGGAGTGACGTTTGACGTCCATGTGTCACACTGTAGTCGTGAGCGATCTCATCAACCACCGCATCCGGCGTTCGTGGACCGAAGAGGGCTCGGCCTCGGCCGGTCTGCCCGATCGCGCGGTCCGGTGGCTTGGCCAGCGTATCGGCCAGGTCGGCCCGGATCGAGGCGGGAAAACCGGCGCGGTCAGCCCGGTCTCCGAGTCCGCGCTGACTGTGCCCGTCCGTACCGAATTCGAGGAACTTCTCGGCGCGGACCACGTGCTTCTCGAGCCGCGGGAGCGCCTCGGCCGCGCTGGTGGTCTGTCCTATCTGGACCTCCTGCACGCCAGGGCGGGCGACGAGGTGCCGGTGCCGGACGCGGTGCTGCTGCCCGCGAACCCGGACCAGGTGCAGGCCGTGCTGGACATCTGCGTGCGGCACGACATCGGCGTGGTCCCGTTCGGCGGCGGCACGTCGGTGGTCGGCGGGGTCGCGGCGCTGCGCGGCGACAAGACCGCGGTGGTCGTGCTGGATCTGGTGCGGCTCGACGAACTGGTGTCGGTGGACCCGATGTCGCGGATCGCGGTGCTGCAGGCCGGCGTGCGCGGTCCGGAGGCGGAACGGCTGCTCGCGGCGCACGGGTACACGCTCGGTCACGTGCCGCAGTCGTTCGAGCGCGCCACCATCGGCGGGTTCGCGGCTACGCGGTCGGCTGGGCAGGCGTCGTCCGGTTACGGCCGGTTCGAGGACATGGTCGCCGGGGTCCGGCTGGCCACGCCCAAGGGTGAGTGGCGGCTGGGTGTCGCGCCGGCGTCCGCGGCGGGTCCGGACCTGCGGCAGCTCGCGGTCGGCAGCGAGGGCACGCTCGGCGTGATCACCGAGGTCGCGCTGCGGGTGCGGCCGTTGCCGGAGCAGCGGCATTACGAGGGCTGGATCGTCGACGGCTGGGAGGCCGGCGCGGCGGCGGTGCGGAAGCTCGCGCAGGACCACGGTTTGGCCGATGTCACCCGACTGTCCGATGTGGACGAGACGAATGTGTCGTTCTCGCTCAACGCCGGGCTGAAGACCACTGCGCTGAAGGCATATCTCAAAGCGCGCGGGGTCAAGAACCCTTGTTTGCTGATTGTCGGCTGGGAAGGCGACGTCGCACGGCGCCGGCGGCGGACGTCGGCGATGCTGCGCTGTTCCGGTGCCTTGCGGATCGGCAAGGTGCTCGGCGAATCGTGGCGGCACGGCCGGTTCAACGGACCGCGGCAGCGCGACGCGTTGCTGGATCTCGGCGTCTGCGTGGAAACCCTGGAGACCGCGGCCTATTGGTCCAATTTGGACGAACTGCACGACGCGGTGCGCGCGGCTTTGGTGGCCTCGCTGGGCCGCGCGATCGTGATGTGCCACGTCTCGCACGCCTACGAAACGGGTGCGTCGCTGTACTTCACGGTGCTGACGTCGCGGGACGACACCGATCCGGTCGGACAGTGGCAGCGCGCGAAAGCGGCGGCGTGCGAGGCGATCACCGGCATCGGGACGATCAGCCACCACCACGCGGTCGGCGTCGACCACGCGCCGTACCTGGAGGCGGAGATCGGCCGGATCGGGCTGGACGTGCTGCGCGCGGCCAAGTCCGCAGTGGACCCGACCGGGATCCTGAACCCCGGAAAACTGCTCGGCTGAACGCGCCCGCGCGGGCAGACTGGCGCGGGTGAGCGATGCAGTGGGTTCCTTTCCGCAATACGAAGTGTTCGCCGACGAATTCCTCGACCACGCGCAAAACGGGTTCTACAACGCGCACTACGACCGCCCGGCCTGCCTGGAATTACTGGGCGACGTCGCCGGGCAGCACGTCCTCGACGCCGCGTGCGGTCCCGGCCTCTACGCCGAGGAACTGACCGCACGCGGCGCGCGGGTGACCGGGTTCGACCTCAGCCCGCGCATGGTCGAACTGAGCCGCGAGCGAGTGCCGACAGGCGAGTTCCGCGTCCAGGACCTGGCCGAACCGCTGGCCTGGCTGCCGGACGCGTCGGTGGATCAGGTGCTGTTCGCCCTCGCGCTGGAGTACGTGGACGACCGGGTTAGCGCGCTGCGCGAGTTCCGCCGGGTGCTGCGGCCAGGCGGTGCGCTGGTGTTGTCGAGGCAGCATCCGACCGGCGACTGGCTCCGGCACGGCGGCAACTACTTCGACGTCCGGGTGATCGAGGAGGTCTGGAGCCGCGGCTGGAAGGTGCGGTACTGGCTGGCTCCGCTGGAACGCACCTGCGAGGAATTGCGCGAGGCCGGGTTCCTGATCGAGCAACTGCGCGAGGGACGCCCGCCCGAGGCCGCCGCCGCGGTTGATCCCGAACGCCACGCCCGGCTTGCGCAGGAACCGCTGGGCTTCCTGACCGTGCGCGCGATCCCGGACCCGCGCCGTGAAGGACTCCTTGAGGGAATCTGATTCCCTCAAGGAGTCCTTCACGGACAGTCAGCTGAAGGCTTGCTCCGGCGGCAGGACGGTGCAGGCGAGGCCGTGTCCTGCCGCCGGTTCGCCCACGAGTGCCGCGGCTTCGGCCTGAGCCACCTCGCACATCCGGACCGGGGAATCGTTGACCAGCAACGGAAACCGGACCGGCGCGGCCCCGACGTAAGCGTGCACGCCAGAAAGCAGCACGCCGTCCAGCCGGATGTCCGCGTTGTCCAGCGTCGCCAGGTCGTACCGATTCCCGCGACCCTCGCAGACATCCAGCACGGCCATCTGTTCCGGCGTCGCGAACCAGACGAAGTGGTCCTCCGTCACGCCCGGCAGCGCGGTGAGCGTTGCCGGGCGCTGGCCGTCGCGCTCGCGCAGCCCGGCGGCCCACACCGCGGCGAGCCCGGTGCACCGGACGCGAGCCGCGACGACCGGTCCGGTCAGGCCGAGTTCGGTGCGCAGCCAGGTGATCTTCGACGGGCACGCGTTCGACCCGTACGCGAGCACCGGCGTGCGCGAACGCCACCCCGGCGGCGCGGTGTCCAGGGCATGGCCAGCGCCGTCGAGGTGCACGTATGAGCAGTCCGGCCGCGTGCCCGGGTACGGGTCGGCCGGATAGTCCGCGTCGGCGAAAAGAATCAGAACTCCACCACGCTGCGCAGCACGTCGCCGTGGTGCATTCGCTCGAAAGCCTGCTCCACGCCGTCGACGCCGATCCGCTCCGTGACGAACTTGTCCAGCGGCAACCGGCCCTGCAGGTACAGGTCGACGAGCATCGGGAAGTCCCGCGACGGCAGGCAATCGCCGTACCACGACGACTTCAGCGAACCGCCGCGCGAGAAGAAGTCGATCAGCGGCAGGTCGTTGAGCTTCATGTCCGGCGTGGGCACGCCGACCAGCACGACGGTGCCGGCGAGGTCGCGTCCGTAGAACGCCTGGCGCCAGGTCTCCGGACGGCCGACCGCGTCGATCACGACGTCCGGGCCGAACGAGTTCGTCGCGTCCTGCATCGCGGCGACCACGTCGTCCTCGCTCAAGCCGCGGCTGTTGACCGCGTGCGTGGCCCCGAAGTCCTTGGCCCACTGCAGTTTCCGGTCGTCGGTGTCGATCGCGACGATCGTGGTGGCCCCGGCCAGCCGCGCACCCGCGATGGCCGCGTCGCCGACGCCGCCGCAGCCGATCACCGCGACCGAATCGCCACGCCCGACCGCACCGGTGTTGATCGCCGCGCCGAGCCCGGCCATCACGCCGCAGCCCAGCAACCCGGCGACGGCGGGTTCAGCGCGCTCGTCGACCTTGGTGCACTGTCCACTATGGACCAGCGTCTTCTCGAGGAACGCTCCGACGCCCAGCGCGGGGGACAGCTTCGTGCCGTCGGTGAGGGTCATCGGCTGCTCGGCGTTGAAGGTCGAGAAGCAGTACCAGGGCTTGCCGCGCTTGCACGCCCGGCAGGTGCCGCAGACCGCGCGCCAGTTGAGGATCACGTAGTCGCCGGGCGCGAGATCGGTGACGCCCGCGCCGACCTTGTCCACCCGCCCCGCGGCCTCGTGCCCGAGGAGGAACGGGAACTCGTCGTTGATCCCGCCCTCGCGATAGTGCAGGTCGGTGTGGCACACCCCGCAGGCCTGCACCGACACGACGGCCTCGCCCGGTCCCGGATCCGGCACCACCACCGTCTCGAGCGTGACCGGCTCACCCTTGGCCCGCGACACGACTCCCTGGACCTCGTACGGCATATGCACAACCCTTCGACGGCGTTTCAGGGGCAGCTAATCACGGATCATGCGCATGTCGCCATAGCCCGGATCGGTCGCTACTCGCCGGTCGCCCCGTCCGCCAGCTCGCGCACCACGTCCAGCTGCCCCACATGCCGCGCGTACTCCTGAAGCAGGTGAAACAGAATCCAGCTCAACGCGGGCGGCTGCGCCGGAGGCGTGAAGCGGCCGGTGCCGCGGGCGATGTCCTCGAGCCGCGCGCCGGACACGATCGCACGAGAGGACTCGCACTCTTCCCGGAAGAGCGCCCGAACCGACTCCGCCGATTCGTCCGCGCCGACCGCCCACTTTCTGGTCTCGGGGTCCTCGTCGCCCCAGACCGGATCCACGTCCTCGCCCAGGAATCCCCAGCGCAGCCACCGTCGCTCCACGAACGCGAGGTGCTTGAGCATCTCGAGCGGGGTCCAGCCCGACGGGAGCCTGCTGGTGCGCAGCTCGCCGTCGGACAGGCCGTCGAGCTTGCGCAGCAGCGTCGCCCGGTAGTAGTCGAGGTAGGCGAGCAGCAGCTCGCGCGGGTCGGTCAAAGTGTCCGAGGGTTCGCTCACGGACGGGAATGTAGCCCCGAAGCGGCAAGGCGGACCAGCGCGTTTTACGGCGTGATCAGGTAAACCACGCCGCCCGGCCCGCCGGCCACCGCGCCGCTGTCGGTGTGCCGTTTCGTGCGCTGCCAGATCTTCTCGAACTGGTCGCGCTTGTACACCGTGCGCACGCGGCCGTCGGAGCTGGACGCCGGGTCGTTCGCGATCACATCGCCCGCCTGGGTGAAGCCGACGACGACCATCAGGTGCCCGGCCGTGCCGTAGCCCGCGCCGTCGAGTTCGCTGGCCAGGAACGACTGCGAGGTGATCACCGGGATGCCGCGCGCGATGTAGCCCTCGAGTTCGTTGAGGTCGTGCAGCCGCGTGATGTGCCCGCGCAACCCGAGCGAAGCGGCGTACGCGGTGTTGAACGGCCAGTTGCCGGTGCCGTCGTACGCGTAGTCGAAGGTGTTGCGAGCGGCGTAGACGACCGAACGGTCCTGGTAGTCCGCCGGGATCCAGTCCATCTGCCGCGCGGACGGCTTGCGGCCCCAGTACTCGGCGACCATCTCGGTCGACGTCGGGCTGCACCAGGCCTCGCCGCCACCGCCGTACTGCGGGAACTGTCCTTTGTGGATGTTCTGGGCGAACGGCGGCACCTTCAGCTCGATCCCGCGCGCCCGGCCGGGTTTGGTGGTCTGCACGTCGAACCGGTCCGGAACGTTCGAGGTCATCGCGCCGAGCGAGGACAGCGTCGGCGTAGTGGGCGAACCCTGCTCGCGGTACAGCGTCACGCGCAGCTGGTACGAGCGCAGCGTGACGCCCGCCTTCGTGGCGAGCGTGTCGACGTCGACCGAGGCGTTGGCGTCGCTCTGCCCGTCGACGCTGGTGCGGTGGATGTCGGCGTCCCCGCTGGCCCAGCGGCCCATGGTGTACCAGGTGGTTTCGGCTCCAGCCGAAGTCCGGCCGCGCGCCTGCACCTCCAGCCACGTCTTCGCCGGGGTGCGCGCGTTCCACGACGCGATCAGCTGCGTCGCGTCGAAGCCCTGCCGGTACTTCGGCGACGTCCAGGTGCCGTAGTCGTAGGTGCGCGTGGTGCCGAGCCCGGGTTCGGTGTGTGCGACGCTGCCCGCCGGATGCGTGATCCGCAGGCCGCCGTAGCCGAAGCCGAGCCCGTCGAGCCGGCCCGCGAAGAACGAGCCGGACGACCATTCGTGGTAGTCGATGGCCTCGTCGTTACGCGCCTGCCGCGGTTCCGCGGCGGCGACCTGGGTCGCACCAGCCGTGAGCATGACGATGGACAGTAACGTGCACAATCCGCGAACCCGCATTCCGGCTCCGTCCCCAGACCCCAGTGGTAGCCAAAGATTTTCGCCTTCCGGAGCGGGTAAGTAAAGAGCCGCCGCTACAACACTGCTTGCGTCTGGGTGATTTTCGCGGCCAGCTTGCCGTCGTCGTCATGGATTTCGGTCTCGACGACCACGACCCGGCGCCCGGCGTGCAGTGGTCTGGACGACGCGGTGGCGTACCCCGAACGGACGCCGCGCAGGAAGTTCGTCTTCGACTCCAGCGTCGTCGTGCCCTGCGCGCCCTCGGGAAGATTGAGGAACGCGCAGACGGCCCCGGTCGAATCGGCCAGCGCCATCAGGGCGCCGCCGTGCAGCACGCCGCCGAGCGTGCACAGCGATTCGTCCCACGCGATCCGGCTGCGGACCAGGTCCGGGCCGTGCTCCAGCACCTCGATGCCGAGCCGTTCGCTGAACGGCATCGTCTTGTGGAACAGCTCCGTGCCTTCGACGTCGGTCATGCCGAGCAGTCAACCGCAGCCGGATGCGTGGCGTCGATTACCTCGCGGGTAATCAGCTGAGCGGGTTGGTCAGCAGCAGTTCGGTGTTGCGGTCGCCCGCCTCGCCGACGTGGCTGAGGTTGGCGTGGATGTCGTTGTAGGAGAACTCGCGGTACATCGAGGCGAGCGCGTCGGGCGTGCGGGCGGAGTAGTCCACGGCGTACGGGGCGTCGGCCTCGATGAGCGTGGTGAACACCGAGAGCGTGCCGTCGTGGTTGTCGGCCAGCTCGATCACCCGCGCGTGCTGCGGGAAGTCGATGTGGCTGGCGGTGTTGATCTCCCAGAAGCTCTGCGCCGGGGTTTTGCCGACGTGCGGGGTGATCTTGTTGAGGTGCGTGTGCCCGTTGACCCAGGCCACGACGTTCGGGAAGCGCTGCAGCATCGCGACGAACGTGTCGCCGTTGAGCCGCGGGTCCAGCAGGTGGCGCGCGTCGGGCAGGAGGTTGCCCATGGTGCCGCTGGTGTGGTGGCTGAAGAGGACGAACAGCTCGTCGGTGACGGAGTGCGTGACCTTGCGGCCGAAGAAGTCGTAGTACGTCGAGCTGTTCCGCTTGAGCGTCGACTCGACCCAGTTGAATTGCGCGAGCCCGATCGACCCGTCGGCGAACCCGCCCTGAGTAGTGGTGTCGAGGCTGATGCCGGTGACCCCAGGCGCGATCCGGAACGTGTAGTAGACGTTGCGCCCGTCGGAGTTGGCATCGGTGAAGCCGTGCCCGACCGGCCCCGGCCCGGTGTTCTTCGCGGCGAGATGCGCCTTGACGAACTCCGAAGTGCTGAACGGCCGCCGCCGCGGATCCGGCGTGACCTCGCGAACGGTGCCGCCGCCGAACAGTTCGCCAAGCGGCACACTCTGGCCCTGCTGGATGGCGGTGCCGAGCTTGCGCGCGCTGCTCTCGTCCTTGCCGATGACCTTGTATTTGCCGGTGTACCAGGCCTCGATGCCCGGAATGCCCTCCGGCAGCGTGCCGACGACGCTGTCGTCGTGATTGCCGAACGTGCAGTACCACGGCAGGTTCAACCCAGGCGCGGTGAACGACGAGATCCCGGCTTCGAGCAGCCCGGGGATCTGCGGAAAGCCCTTCTTGGTGTAGTCGTCGGCGAGCCTCGTGCCCGGGTTCCAGAACTCCGGGTTACCCGACGCCTGAACACCCTCGTAGCGATTCGGGTCGCCGGAATTGGGTGTGATCGCGCCGCCGTTGAGCGTCGTGAGGAACCAGTCGAGCTCGAGCAGCTCGTGGTTGTCGGTGTTGTCGCCGGTGGTCATGACGAAGTCGAACTGCCGCCCCGTGAACGGCCCCGCGCGCAAGCTGTTGACCCGCTTGACGAGCGCACTGGTCGCGACCGTGCCGAGCGTTTCCTGCGGCCGATGCGCGGACCCGATGAACGGATGCAGGTACTCGAACCGGGCAGGCGATTCGGTGTCGGTGATGTGCAGGTCAGTGAACTGCACGAACGCGCCGAGCGCGGTCCGCCGATCGTCGCGCCCGGCCTTGGCCTCGACGAGATCCGCCCGCACGGCGACCGGCCAGCCGGGCCCGGCGGAAAGCCGCGAGTATCCAGTCGGCGCGCCGGAAGCGGCCTGGTCCAGCGTCGTCCCGCCGGTCCGGACGGCCCGCTGGCTGGTCCGCTTCAAGGCCCGGTCCAGTGCGTTGGCCGTCGGGGTGCACAGCAGCAACCCCACCCCGGCCACGCCCGCCGTGGTGAACGCCCGCCTGGTCAGTTCCGCCATGTTCCGCTCCCCGCCTCTCGCCCGTGCCCCAGCACGCTCCCGGATGTCCATGACCGGCCGGTGAACGAGACCAGAGCAGAACGCGAAGGTCTCTCACATTTGCCGTGACAATGCGGGTGACTCTGTCACACGGGGGAGGGGGGTGCTACCGCCGAACGGAGGGGGTGGTCACGGCACCGGACACCCCTGCGGACTCCCGGAATCCGGTGCCGAGACCGTTGCGGCGTTGTCGGTCAGTCGATGCCTTCGACGATGCGGAAGTCGCGCTCGACGCCGTCGGCGAGGACCGCCAGTGCCTCCTGGTAAGCCTCGCTCTCGTAGGCCGCGACGGCCTGTTCGAAGCTGTCGAACTCGATCAGAACGGCGCGTTCCGCGATTCCGGCCTCGCGGGTGGCGACCCGGCCGTCACGGGACAGGAGCCGCCCGCCTCCGGCTCGAACGGCCGGACCGGCCAGCTTGTTGTAGGCGGCCAGCTTCTCGGGGTCGGAAATGACGCGGTAGATGCTGGCCCAGTAACCCTTGGCCATGGAAACCTCCGGATGCATAGATCATTTATATAAATACTCTATGCTTCACGGATGAGCCGTCAAGACGACACTCAGGGCGCTTCCGCGGCGATCGGGTCGGTCCTCTACGGGCTGGCCACCAGGGCCGCGAGACGCCTTCCGCGCGGGATCAGCATCACGTCCGCCGCGACCCTGGCCACCCTGCACCGGTGCGGCCCGCGGCGCATCACCGAACTGGCCGCGATCGAGGGCGTCACCCAGCCCGCGATGACCGCCCTGGTCCGGGCGATGGCGGAATCCGGTCTGGTCGAGCGGAAAGGCGACGCGGCCGACAAGCGGGTCACGCTGGTGCGGCTGACCGAGGCCGGCGCGTCGTACGTGCGGGCGCGGCACCAGGCGGGCATCGACGCGTACGCGCGGCTGATCGGCGAACTCGCCGCCGACGAGGTGGAGACTCTCGTGGCGGCGCTTCCAGCGTTGACGCGCCTGGCCGAGCTCGAACGCCAGGACCGGGAAGGGCCTCAGCAGTAGAACGCGCAGCTGGCCCCCACCGCGGACAACGACACGAAGAACCAGATCAAGAAAATCACCGCCGGGATCGCGGCCAGGATCCCGCACACCAGTCCGGCGATGCCCATGCCCTGTCCGGTCCACCCTGGCTTGCCGCCCTGCACCATGCCCGCCCAGGAGAGGCCGATCGCCGTGATCGCCGCGACCACGTCGAAGAACGGAACCCAGAAGAAGATCAACGCGACGATCCCGACGACCATCCCGGCCACCGCGAGCCCGCTGGTCTTGAGCGGGACAACGCCCGGATAAGGAGCGGCATAAGGCGACCCGTACATCGGCGCCCCATAAGGCACCGGCGGCTGACCGTATCCCGGCGCGGGCGTGGGCCCGGACGGATACCCGGGAGCCGGGACGGGCGCGGACGGATGCCCCTGCGCCGGGTCTGGGCCGGGATAGGGCTGCTGCTGATAAGGGTCCGTCATGGGTGCACTCCTGCTACGACTGTGGCGACGGTGAGTCGTCGGCGGCTAACGGCGAAACGTTACGCGCGGTCGCCGGTCGATGTGACGGTTTTCAGCCTTTCAACCCGGATTCGGTGACCCCGCGTACCAGATAGCGCTGGAGAAACGCGAAGAGCGCCACGATCGGCACGATCGACAGCACCGCGGCCAGGAACAGCAGGTTCAGCTGCGGGTTCTGCGCGGTCAGCAGCCCGGACAGCGCGACCTGCACCGTCCACGAGTCCGGCGACTGCGCGATGATCAGCGGCCACAGGAACGCGTTCCAGCTGCCGATCACGGTGATCACCGCGATCGCGGCGAAGAAGCCGCGCGAATTGGGCACCACGATCTTGCGGAAGACGCCCCATCGGGACAGGCCGTCGACGCGGCCGGCGTCTTCCAGTTCCTTCGGGAAGTCCAGGAAGTACTGCCGGAACAGGAAAACGCTGAACGCGCTGAACAGGCCCGGGATCACCAGGCCGCGGAAGTCCGAGAGCCAGCCGAGCGTCGACACGACCACGAAACTCGGCACGAACGTCACCGACGTCGGGATCATCAGTGTCGCCAGCACCGCGTAGAACACCGGCTTCGAATAGCGGTACGGCACCCGCGCCAGTCCGTAACCGGCGAGCGAGCAGACCGCCAGCAGGCCGACGGTTTGCAGGACCGCGACGACGACCGAGTTCAGGATGCTGCGCGCGAACGGCACGTCCTGCTGGTCGAACAGCTTCGTGAAATTCTCCCAGTGGATCTGCTTCGGCCACAGTGTCCAGTCCGGCGCGGTGATCTCCGCGCGCGACGCGAGACCGTTGCGCAGCAACAGATAGAACGGCAGCAGGAACAGGATCGCGGACACGCCGAGCGCCGTCCAGCGAAGCACCGCGCGGATCATGACGCGCTCCGATCGAACCGGAAAAGCTTGCCCTGCAGGAGCGTCACGGCGGCGATCAGCAGCGCCAGGATGATCGCGCCCGCGCTGCCGCGGCCCAGATCCTGGCCGCCGGAGCCGAGGGAGGTGTAGTAGAGGTACACCAGCGGCGGCCGCGCGAACGGCGGGTAACCCCGGGAATCGCCCATGATGTTGTAGAACTCGTCGAACGCCTGATAGGCGTTGATCAGGTTCAGCAGCAGCACGGCCACCGACGTCGCGCGCAGCTGCGGCAGCGTGATGTGCCGGAAAACCTGCCAGCCCGGTTTCGCGCCGTCGAGCCACGCCGCCTCGTACAGATGCTGCGGAATCCGTTGCAGCGCGGCGAGGAACAGGATCATGTAGAAGCCGAGCTGCAGCCACAGCCGGGCGGTCACCAGCACGATCCAGTACAGCGGCGGGTGCACGGTGCCGGTCCACGCCACCGGGTCGACGCCGAAGACGCCGAGCACGGTGTTCGCGAGGCCGTAGCGGACGCCGGAGAACAGCGACGTCTTCCAGATCAGCGACGCCACCACGTACGAACACGCGAACGGCAGGAAGAACACCGAACGGAAGAACGCCTTCGCGAACCTCAGCTGGTTCACGCCGACCGCCAGCGCCAGCGACAGCACGAACGTCAGCGGAACGATGAAGACGGCGAACACGCTGAACGTGCCGAGGCTCGAGACGAACGGCCCGTCGGAAAGCATGTGCGCGTAGTTGTCCAGGCCGACGAAGACGCTCGGGGTGACGGTGTTGCGCGCGTCGAAGAACGACAGGTACAGGCTCCACCCGATCGGCACGTAGGCGAAGATCGCCAGTCCGAGCAGGAACGGGCCCACGAACCCCCAGAACGCCAGCGTATCCCGGGCTTTCCGGGACAGCTTCATCCGAAAAGGCGTTTCAGCTCGGACTGCGCGACGGTGACCGCGGCCTTGGTCTGCGCCACCGGGTCCGCGCCCTCCTTGGCGATCTTCGCGACCGCGTCCGACAGCGCGGTGTTCGCGGTCTGTGTCCACACTGGACCGCCGATGAGGTGGCTGTTCTCCTTGACGAACTTCACCACGTCCGCGGCCGGGCCGGTTTGCAGCGTCTGCGCTTTGTCGATCAGGCTCTGCCGGGCGGGCACGTGGAAGCCGTAGCGGGTGGCGAATTCGAGCTGGCTGTCGGTCTGGTCGATCCACAGCCACTTCACGAACGCCTTGGCCTCGTTGACGTGCGCGCTCTTCGCGTTGACCATCGCGCCGTACGCGCCGACCGGAACTGAGGGCTTGCCGCTGTCGTCCAGCTTCGGGAACGGCAGGACGCCGAAGTCGTCGTTGAGCGCGTCGCGGACCTTCGGGACGTTCCACAGCCCGGTCCACTGCATCGCGCAGAGCCCGTCGACGAACGCGCCCGGGTCCGACCAGTCGGCGGGAGCGCCGAGCAGCAGGGAACCGTTGGTGTTCAGCGTGTGCAGCTTGCTGAACGCGGCGGCCGAACGCGGATCGTCGAAGCCGACCTCGCGGTTGTTGTTCTTCAGATAGTCGAGCCCGGCCGACCACAGCAGCGGCCCGGTGAGCGTGCCGACGCCGCCGTCATTGCCCGCGAACAGGCCCTTCACGCCGTCCTTCGACAGCTTGCTCGCGGCGTCGATCAGCTCGTCCACGGACTGCGGCGGCTGCACGCCGGCGGCCTGCAGCATGCTCTTGCGGTAGAAGAGCACCTGCGTGTCGGTGGCCTGCGGAATGCCGTAGACCTTGCCCTCCACCGTCTGCGCGGCGAGCACGGCGGGGCTGAAGTCGTTCTTGACCGGTCCGATGATGTCGTCCAGCGACACCACCTGGTTCTGCCGGACCCAGTCGATCTTCACCTGCGCCTCGAAGACGTCCGGCACCGGGCTGTTCTGCAGCGCGGTGACGATCTTCGAGTCGTAGTCGCCGGGGTTCCACACCACGTTGACCTTCGCGCCCGAGTAGCTGGCCGCGTAGTTCTTGACGGCTTCCTGCACGCCGTCCTCGCCGTAGGCGTGGTACCACTGCTGCAGCGTGACCTTCGGGGCCTGCGACGTGGTCGACGCACCCGCCGACATCGCCGTGGACGGCGGCGGATCCCCCGGCCGCCCGGTATTCGACCCGCACGCCGCCGCGACCGCTCCCACCGCCGCCGTTCCCGCCAACGACAGGAACGCCCTCCTGCTTCGCTGCTGCATCCCCAGTTCTCCTCCGACGTGCTGGGAAGGACTCCTTGCGTGCAACAGATTCCCGCACGAAGTCCTTCCCAGGCCGACAACTCGCCGGAGATTTACCGCTCAGAGGTGTGAGATGTCGAGCTTTCCCTCGGAGTAGGACGCGCGCAGCCGCTTCTTGTCGAACTTGCCGACGCTCGTCTTGGGCACCTCCGCCACGAACGTCCAGTTCTCCGGCAGCTGCCACTTAGCGACCTTGTCCGACAGGTATTCGCGCAGTTCTTCGGCGGTGGTCTGCTGGCCTTCCTTGACCACGACGGCGACCAGCGGGCGTTCGTCCCACTTCTCGTCCGGGATGCCGACGACCGCCGCCTCGGCTACCGCCGGATGGCCCATCACCGCGTTCTCCAGATCCACCGACGAAATCCACTCGCCGCCGGACTTGATCACGTCCTTCGCGCGGTCGGTCAGGGTCAGGAAGCCGTCCGGGCTGATCTTGCCGACGTCGCCGGTGCGCAGCCAGCCGTCGTGGAACTTCTCCGGGTCGATGTCCGATCCGCCGTGGTAGGCGCCGGCGATCCACGGACCGGAGACCTCCAGCTCGCCGACCGCCTCGTTGTCCCACGGCAGTTCCTCGCCGTCGTCGCCGATCAGCCGGGCCGCCACGGACGCCGGGAACCGGCCCTGGGTGTAGCGGTAGGCCCAGCGCTCCTCGCCGGTCGCGCTGGCGGGCGGACGCGCGACGCTGCCCAGCGGCGACGTCTCGGTCATGCCCCACGCGTGCAGGATCGGCACGTCGTAGCGCTCCTCGAAGGCGTGCATCAGCGACGGCGGCGCGGCCGATCCGCCGACGACCACCTCGCGCACGTGGCTGATGTCCTGCGGGTTCGCGTCCAGGTGCGCGAGCAGGCCCTGCCAGATCGTCGGCACCGCGGCCGCGAACGTCGGTTTCTCCGCGGCCAGCAGCGCCGCGATCGGGGCCGGCTGCAGGAACCGGTCCGGCATCAGCAGCGAGGCGCCGACCATCATCGCCGCGTACGGCAGGCCCCACGACATCGCGTGGAACATCGGCACGATCGCCAGCGCCAGGTCTTCCTGGGCGAGCCGCATGCTGTCGGTCATGCAGACCTGCATCGAGTGCAGCCAGATCGACCGGTGCGAGTAGACGACGCCCTTCGGGTCACCCGTGGTGCCGGACGTGTAACACATCGCGGCCGCGGCCCGCTCGTCGATCTCCGGCCAGTCGAACTCGTCGGACTGCCCGGCCAGGAGCTCGTCGTAGGAGTGCACGGTGACGCCCTCGGGCGCGGTCAGCGCGGACGCGTCGCCGTTGGCCACGATCACGTGCTTGACCGTCTTCATCCCGGGCAGGTTGCTCGCCAGCAGCGGAACGAGCGTGCCGTCGACGATGACGACGTGGTCCTCGGCGTGGTTCGCGACGAAAACCAGCTGTTCGGGGAACAGCCGGATGTTCAGCGTGTGCAGCACCGCGCCCATGGCGGGCACTGCCAGGTAGGCGGCGAGGTGCTCGGCGTTGTTCCACATGAACGTGCCGACCCGCTGGTCGCCGGTGACGCCGAGGCCGCGCAGCGCGTTCGCCAGCCGGGCGGCGTGCTTGCCGAGCTCCGCGTACGTCTCCCGGCGGGCTTCTGAACCGGTCCAGGTGACGACTTCGCTCTTCGCGTGCACCTTCGTGCCGTGGCGCAGCAGCTTCGCGAGCGACAGCTGTCCGTCCTGCATCGTGCTCAACATGGGTGACTCCCGTGGTGCTGGTTCGCCGGTGAACTGGGGGTGCGCCCGACTCTAATGCGCATCCGCCGGATCAGGCACGAACAAGTTCGGTAACGGCTTGCCGGGCCTCTCCCGCCATCGGGTGGCGGCCCCGGCCGTTCATGATCCACTTCTGTCGCGCTTTCTGTTGCGGGACAAGAAAATGCGTTGTGTTAACTGTGTGGAAATACACTCCCGTTCGGGTGGGGTAATGGGGGTGGAAATGAGCCCTTCGAGGCCGTTTTCACAGGTCGCGAGGGGTCCCCTCGCGCAGGTCCGCCGTGCCCGTCGACGGGTGATAAGTGCGTGTCGGTTGCGCGTACTGCGGGCACGTGGCGTTTACTGGGGCCGTGGTAAGTGACGGCTGGCCAGCGCTTGCAGCTGCAAGCATCGGCTGAGACCGTCGGCCGCGAAAGCGGAGACCTGAGAGGAAAGGACATTACGTTGGCTCTGCCCACGTTGACTCCGGAGCAGCGCGCCGAGGCCCTCGCCAAGGCGGCAGAGGCTCGTAAGGCGCGTTCGGAGCTGCTCGCTTCGATCAAGTCCGGCAAGGAGAGCATCGAGTCGGTGCTCAAGCGGGCCAAGGAGAACAAGACCGTCGGCAAGACGAAGGTCACGCAGCTTCTCAAGGCGGTGCCCGGACTGGGCGCGGTCAAGGTCGCCGCGCTGCTCGAGCAGGCGGGGATCGACCCCGACCGCCGGGCCGCTGGCCTGGGCGAACGGCAGCGCGAAGCGCTGATCGACGCGCTCAAGTAACGCTGATCCGGCGGCCGCGGGGAAGGTGTGCGCGAAGGTGTTGCACCGGCGACACTTTCCCCGCGGCGCTCCCGGATCCTGAGACGCTGGTGGAGTGACGACCAGTACCGCGCCGGCGACCCCGGCCGAGACCACCGTCCGCTACCAGCGCGGCGACTTCTTGTTCGCGACCGCCCGGCGTGCCCTGCTCGCCCGCGGTGCGCTCGGGACCGTCACCGACGCCGACCCGCGCCGCCTCGCCCGCTCGGCAGCCGCTGAGCTGGAGCGTTCCGGCGTGCCGCTCGCCGTCGGGGTGCTGCCGTTCGACACCGGACCCGGCGCTTCCTCGCCGGGGCACTTGGTGCTGCCCCGGACGGTGCATCGCGCCCAGTCCGACGCCGAGACCCCGCCCGCTCCGCCCGCCGCCGACCTGCCCGCTCCCGCGGCCACCCGGCGGCTTCCGTCCGCGGACGGCCACCGCGAGAACGTGCGCGCAGCTGTCGCCGCACTGCGCGACCGTGACCTGCGCAAAGCCGTGCTCGCCCGCGCGCTCGAGCTGGAATTCGACGCACCGATCCCGGTCGAGGGAATCGTGCGCAACCTCGCGCGCGGCAACCCGCGCCACTTCACCTACGCCGCCGAACTGCCTGGTGGCCGCACTCTCGTCGGGGCCACCCCGGAGCTGCTGCTTTCCCGGACCGGCGACTCCGTGTTCACGAACCCGCACGCCGGGTCGATGCCGCGTTCGGCGGACCCGGAGACCGACCGGGCCAACGGCGAAGCCCTCCTCGCGTCCGCGAAGGACCGCGAGGAGCACGACCTGGTGATCGACTACGTCGTCGAGTCGCTGCGGCCGTTCTGCCGGAAACTCGACGTCCCGGCCGGTCCGGAGCTGGTCTCCACGCCCGCGATCTGGCACCTGCGGACGTCCATCACCGGCGAGCTGGCGGACCGCTCGGTGACCGCCCTCGACCTCGCCGCCGCGATGCATCCGACGCCGGCGGTCTGCGGCACCCCGACCGTCGCCGCGCGCGACCTGGTGCAGGAGCTGGAGCCGTTCGACCGCGGGTACTACGCGGGCGCGGTCGGCTGGGTGGACGCGGCGGGCGACGGGGAGTGGGCCGTCGCGATCCGGTGCGCCGAGGTGGCCGAGAAGTCGATGCGGCTCTACGCGGGCGGCGGCATCGTGCCCGCGTCGGATCCGGACACCGAGTACCGGGAGACGATCGCGAAGTTCCGCACGCTGCTCGGCGCGATGGGGCTGGACGACAGCGCCTCGTGAGTGGCAATGCCGGTGAGAACCGGGATTGCCACCACGACCCTCACGGGACCCAGTGCTCCTCGGTGACGCTCAGGCTGTCCGCGGTCAACGCCGCCACCGCCGCCCGATGCCCGTCGGCCGCCTTGAGGTCGGCGAGCCGGGTCCGCGCCGGGTCGAGCGCTTCGTCGCCGGACGCCACCAACTCGGCGGGAGCGTCGTAGCGGGAGAACGTGATGCTCTGCAGCGGGATCTTCAGCCCCTTGCCGGTGGCCTTCATCACCGCTTCCTTGCGCGTCCAGTAGATGAAGAACGCCGCCGAACGCGCCTCGTCCGACAGGCCCGCGACGGCTTCCCGCTCGGCCGGGCTCAGCGCGTACTCCACGAGCGAGGCGTCCGCCTTGCGGCTGGCGGTTTCGACGTCGAGGCCGACTGGCACCCCGTCAGCGACCGCGAGACCGATCAGATTGCCCGAATGCGAGATCGACAGCACGAGGTCCGAACCCGGCACGCGCGGACGGCCGTGCGGTTTGCCGCAGTCGTCGCAGGTCGCGTCGAAGCGCACGGACTCCGTCGCGCCGCCGAGCCGTTCCGCGACGAGCGTCTTCGCGAGCACCCGGCCGGTCAGGAAGCGGCGCTGGTCGATTTCGAGCCGGTACGCGTCGTAGCGGCCGCGCTCCAGTTCGTCCAGCAGCTTCAGGTAGCGGTCCTCCGCGGGCAGCGGTTCGGACCAGCGCACCACGATTTCGGTCACCGGCAATACCCTCCCTCGTCCGCCTCCGATCTTGCCCGGGTGCGCCGAGGTTTGTCATGCCCCTACCCGTGAACGCGGCGAAGGCCCCCTCGGAGTCCGAGAGGGCCTTCGCGGCGGAGATGACGAGTGCTAAGACTTGTTCTTGTCGCGCATCGCGATCGGGACCCCGGCTAGGTCCTCCTCGTTGCACAGCAATTTCACGTCGTAGTAGGGCGAACCCTGTCGCTCGTCGTAGTCTAGGTGGATCGCGAGGACGTCGAGCGGTTCTCCCAGCCACTCCTGCGCTTGGCGCAGCCATACTGCACAGCGCTCGAGCGCGCTGGGCAGGTCGTCGTCACGAAACTCGACTGGCCGATACGGGACGTCCTGGACCTGATCGCGCGGGTTTGAGGGTGCGGGCAGGCCAGGCGAGAGACCCGAGTCGTCCAGTTCGAGTTGGATCGTTTGCTCAGTCACCCTTCGAGCGTCCCCCACGTTCGCCGTCTGAGCAAGGCGTATGGCGCTAAAAGCCCTCTTGGACAGGCAAGTCCCACACCTGGGCGACCACTTCGAGGCATTGTCGGAGGTCGCGGGCACGCACCGCGACCGGATGCCCGAGCACCCGCAATCCCAGTTCCGCGTAGTGCGCGGCCAGGTCTTCGAGCTTGAGCGGGCCTTTCGGCGAATACCACCGGGCCACGCCGCTGCACATTTCCAGCAATGCGAGCCGGGTCACGGCCGGTTGTGCGGTGTGGAACACGTTTGCCGCGGCGCCGTCTTCGATCGCGTTCGCCCAGTACTGCTCGTATTCGTCCCGCAGTGCGACGACCCGGGCACGCGCCGGAGCCGACAGCGCGTCGACTTCGTTGTCCACCACCCGGGTTTCGCCGGGCTGGGCGGCGTGCGCGAGGACGTGCAGCGCGACCAGCGTGCGCATCCGGACCACCGGGTCGTCGCTGCCCGCGGTGGCTTTCGCGACCGCGTCGATCAGGCGGCGCAGCGAGGTCGTCATGATCTCGACAAGAAGATCTTCCTTGGTGCCCATGTAGTGATAGAGCGTCGCCGAAGAAAGTTCGGCCTCCTGGGCCAGATCCCGAATGCCTGTGCCGTGGAAACCCTTGGTGGCGAACAGTTTCACGGCCGCTGCCCGTACGCGCTCGGCGCTGCTCACTGCCACTCCCCGGTGCTGCGGTCCCAGGACCCGGCACGGAGGTCGGCGACCTTGCGCAGCTCGCCCTTCGCGACGCGCTCCGACGGCGTGCGCGGCAGGTCGTTGGCGAACGTCCAGAACCGCGGCACCTTGAAGTACGCCAGCTGCCGCGCGCAGAACTCCGCCAGCTCCTCGGGCGACGGGCGGTTCTCGCCGCACACGACGTACGCCTTCACCTCCTCGCCGCGGAGCTCGTCCGGCACCGCGAGCACGGCCGCGAGCTGCACTTTCGGATGCTGCAGCAGCGCGCGCTCGACCTCGTCGGCGGAGATGTTCTCGCCGCTGCGGCGGATCATGTCCTTGGTGCGGCCGAGGTAGTAGACGCGGCCCTCGGCGTCCATCCGCGCCAGGTCGCCGGTGTGGAACCAGCCGCCGGCGAAGGCCCGCGCGGTCGCTTCGGGGTCCTCGTGGTAGCCGTGCATCAGCCCGATGCCGCGGATCAGGAGCTCGCCGGTTTCCCCGCGTGGCAACGGTTTCCCATTCTCGTCGGCGATCATCGCCTCGCGGTCGCGGGTCGGCCGCCCGATGCAGCCGGTGCCGACCGCGGCGTCGTGATCGGCCTCGGAGACCCGGATGTCGCCGCCGGTCTCGGTCATCCCGAACGCCTCGTACCACGGCACGCCCCAGCGCTCTTCCAGCTGAGCGTGCAGGTCCGGCGGGATCGCCGACGCGCTGATCGCGCGGACGCGGTGGTTCCGGTCGTCCGGGTGCGGCGGCTGGCGCAGCAGCAGCGTCGGCATCAGGCCGAGGCAGTAGAACCAGGTGACCTCGTGCTCGCGGACCTTCGCCCAGAACGTGGAGGGATGGAAGCGGTCCAGCACGACGAGCGTCGCTCCGGCGGCGAGCGCGAGTGCGACGTTCCACTGTGGATCAATGTAGTGGAACGGTTGTGCGGTAAGCAGAACGTCGTCTTCGCCGACGGCGGGGAAGTCGGTGGCGAGGCCGATCGCGAGCGTGGTCCAGTACCGGTGCGGCAGCACGCAGCCCTTCGGCGCACCGGTGGTGCCGGACGTGTACTGGATGTTCACCGGCTGTTCGGCTACCACCGATTCAGGTTCGCACCGCGTTTCCGACTGCAGCGCGTCCGGCGTGAGGACGCGTTCCACGGCCGTTTCCGGCGCGATTTTCTCCAGCAGTTCCACGAACTCTTCAGCGGCTACCGCGAGCCGCGCGCCGGAGTGGCGCAGGACGTGCGCGCCGTCGAATTCGCGGTAGTTGATGTTCACCGGGACCAGAACTGCGCCGAGTTTGGCGAGCGCGAGCCAGAGGAGCGGGAATTCCGGCTCATTGCGGAGCATCACCGCGACGCGATCGCCTGCCTTGACGCCTTGGTCTTGGAGTGCTTTCGCGAGGCGTCCGCTGCGGTCGTCGACCTCGGCGAAGGTGAACCGGGTACCGGTGCTGTCGAAGATCCACGCGGTGCGCTCCGGCCAGAGCTGCGCGGCGCGCGTGACCAGCGCGACCAGGGTGTCGACGTTCTGCAGCGGCGTCACGCCCGGCTCCGGAACGCTTCGGTCGACTCGCGGACGGCGGCCGAGTGCTCGGTGATCAGGGCGTGGGTGACCTCGAGTTCCAGCGCGGAGTCGAAGGCGTGGTCGATCCCGGCGTCCAGCGCGCGCTTCGCCATCGTGGCGGCCTCCGGCGGGTGATGCGCGACCTTCTCCGCCCAGCCGAGCGCCAGCGGCATCAGCTCGTCCGCCGGTACAGCGGCGTTGACGAGGCCGAGGTCGTGCGCGCGACGGCCGTCGAACCGGTCGCCGAGCAGCAGCAGTTCCTTGGCCTTGACCGGCCCGACCAGCAGCGGGAGCAGCCTCGACGCGGCACCGGTGACGCTCAGCCCCAGCGACACCTCCGGGAACGCGAACACCGCGTCCTCGGCGGCCAGGATCAGGTCGCAGCCCAGCGCGAACTCCGCGCCCGCGCCGATCGCGTACCCGTGCACGGCGGCGATCACCGGCTGACGCAGCGCACGCAGCCGTCGCGTCACGTCCTGGAGCCGCTCCAGCCTCGTCCGGGAGTCACCCGCGGGGGTGGGTTCCTTCAGGTCGTGCCCGGCGCAGAAGGCGCGGCCGTTGCCGGAGAGCAGGACGACGCGGGCGTCGCTCTGCGCGACTTCCTCCAGCGCGGTCAGGAAGTCGTCCACCAGCACGGGCGCGACGGCGTTCAGCCGCTCGGGCCGGTTCAGCCGGATCTGCGCGATGCCGCCCTCGACGGCCAGGTCAACGGTGCTCATGGGAGGGAGCCTAGACGTTCGATCGATCGATCGATAGTGTCGAAGGCATGCAGGTTGACGCGGTGTACGAGAACGCCAGGCTGGTCACCGGCGACACCGCGCTGGCGGTGCTGCACGGCCGGATCGTTGCGCTCGGCGACGACGCGCGCGAGCTGACCGCCCGCCGCCGGGTGGATCTCGGCGGGGGTTTCGTCGCGCCCGGGTTCCACGACGCGCACAACCACATGGCCTGGTTCGGCATGGGCCTGGACGACGTGCCGCTCAGCGACTGCCGCAGCGTCGACGAGGTGTACGCGGCCGTGGCGCGGCGCGCGGCCGAGTTGCCCGCCGGGAGCTGGGTCATCGGCAGCGGCTACGACCAGAACAAACTCGCCGGCGGCGAACACCCCGATCGGCACGGCCTGGATCGCGCCGCGCCCGGCAAGCTGGTGCGGCTCAAGCACACGTCCGGCCACATGACGCTGGTGAACTCCGCGGTACTGGACCTGCTGGACCTCGCGAACGTGCCCGTCGGCGGCGACGTGGTCCGCTCCGCAGACGGCTTCCCGACTGGTCTGCTGCGCGAGCAGGCGCAGTTGCTGCTGCGTCCGCTGACGTACCCGAAGCCGCTCGAATCGGTGGTCCGCGGCCTCGACCGGGCGAGCCGGCAGTACCTGTCCGAGGGCATCACGAGCGTCCAGGAAGCCGGAATCGGCGGCGGCCTGGTCGGCGAGACACCGGCCGAGCTGGCCGCGTACCAGCTCGCGCGCGAACGCGGCGTTCTGCGAGTGCGGAGCACGGTGATGGTCGCCGCGAGCGTCCTGCACGACCTGCCCGACGGCGTCGGCTTCGGCCTGGACCTTGGCCTGCGCACCGGACTGGGCGACGAGTGGCTGCGCGTCGGCCCGATGAAGCTCTTCGCCGACGGCTCGCTGATCGGCCGCACCTGTGCGATGCACGAGCCGTTCGACGGCGAACCGGACAACCGCGGCTACTTCCAGGTGCCCGAGGACGAGCTGACGCGCACCATCCGCCTAGCCCACGACGCCGGCTGGCAAATCGCGACCCACGCCATCGGCGACCGGGCCGTCACCGTGGTCCTCGACGCCTACGAAGCCGCCCTCGCCGCCACCCCGCGCGCCGACCACCGGCACCGCATCGAACACTGCGCCGTGCTCCCGCCCGCGGAGCTGACCCGCCTGGCCTCGCTGGGCCTGATCGCGTCCCCGCAGGGCCGGTTCGTGAACGAACTGGGCGACGGCATGCGCGCGGCCCTCGGCGAATCGCGAGTGCCGTGGTGCTACCGCCTCCGCAGCGTCCTGGACGCCGGATGCGTGCTGCCCGCCAGCTCAGACCGCCCCGTCGTCGACGGCGCCCCGCTGCTGGGCCTCGCCGACATGGTCCACCGCCGGACGTCCACCGGCGCACCGTTCTCGGTCGAGGAGGCGCTGACCCCGGCGGAGGCCCTGCGCGCCTACACGTACGGCTCTGCCTATGCCACCTTCGCGGAGAGCTACCTCGGCACACTGGAACCGGGGAAGCTCGCGGATTTCGTGGTGCTGTCCGCGGATCCACTGTCCACTGTGGACGACGCGAAGGTGCTCGGCACCGCGGTGGGCGGCGAGCTTCTTTACGAGGCCTCGTGATGCTGTTTCACTTGGCTGCGAACGCCATCGCCTCCCGGGCTATCGTGCTCCACTCCAGCGGAGCCTCCGGATCCATCGAAAACCACTCCTTCATCGGGATGCCTTTGTTCGCGTCGAACCGCACGCCGTGGCCGCGGTCCACCAGCTCGTCCACCCGGGGCTTCGGCAGCTTCACCACGAGGCGGCCGCGGACGAACATCGCGAAAATCCGTCCGTGCACCTTGAGCGCGTGCGAGCCGAAGCCGCGGCCGATCCGGGGCGGCGCGACCCCCGGGCAGTGTTGCAGCTCGTCGACCAGGTCTTCGAACCGCTCTGCTGTCATTCCCGCACGGTAACCGAGACCACCGACAAAACCGCCAGAACCAGAAAGGGGCGCCCGATGCCCGTTCGCGACGCTGTCTTCGAGGACGTCGAGGAGATCTGCGGCCTCATCGAGGAACACGCGGTCTACGAGGACAAACACGACCTCAAACTCGACCGCGCCGAGATGAGCGGTCACCTGTTCGGGCCGGAGCCGAAGGCGTGGGTGCTGATCTGCACGCCGCCGGGCCGCCCGGACCTCGTTGCCGGGTTCGCCTTCTGCAGCTGGAATTTCTCCACGTGGGAGGGCCGCCCGGGGATCTGGCTCGACGACCTGTTCATCCGTCCGGAGCACCGTCGGCACGGACTCGGCCGAGAGCTGCTCGACGCGTTGCGCGCCCGCACGACGGGGCGGGTCGAGTGGGACATGCAGGCGGGCAACGCCAAGGCGGAGGCGTTCTACGCGCAGCTCGGCGCGGAGCCGGTGCCGGGGTGGGTTCGCTACCGCTGGCGGCCGTGACTCCGCTGGCGGCGGGCGCCACCG
Organism: Amycolatopsis sp. NPDC004079; assembly: GCF_040610415.1. Taxonomy (NCBI): domain Bacteria; kingdom Bacillati; phylum Actinomycetota; class Actinomycetes; order Pseudonocardiales; family Pseudonocardiaceae; genus Amycolatopsis; species Amycolatopsis sp. NPDC004079. The sequence continues at coordinate 79,159 of NZ_JBEXMH010000024.1, forward strand.
GCCGGGCGGCCGTGCCGGACACCCGTTGACGGCCCTGACCGGCCGACCTCGGGAGACCGGGCCCCGTATCGTATGCGGCATGGGAGATGGTTCCGTCCGGAGGTCGTCGTCGGTCGAGGACTACGTGCGGGTGATCTACGGGCTGGTCGAACGGGGCGAGGCGGTCACCAACGCGTCGCTGGCCGGGCGGCTTGAGGTGAGCCCGTCGTCGGCGTCGGGCATGGTCACGAAGCTTTCGCAGCTCGGCCTGGTCGCACACGTGCCCTACCGCGGCATCGAGCTGACCTCCGAGGGGCGCCAGCTCGCCCGGTCGGTGCTGCGCAGGCACCGGCTGATCGAGACGTACCTGGTCTCCGAACTCGGCTACACCTGGGACGAGGTCCACGCCGAGGCCGACGCGCTGGAGCACGCTGTCTCCGATCGGCTCGTCGAGCGCATCGCGGCCAAGCTCGGCAACCCCGTGCGCGATCCGCACGGCGATCCGATCCCGGCCCCGGACGGCAGCGTCGAGGAGCTTCCGATGCGCATTCTGGACGACCTGCCGCCCGGCGCGGTCGGCGAGATCGTCCGGGTGTGGGACACCGATCCGGACCTGCTGCGCTACCTCACCGAGCACGCGATCGGCCTCGGCGAGCGGATCGAGGTGGTCGAGCGGCAGCCGTTCGGCGGGCCGATGGTGGTGAAGGTCGGGCAGCCGCCGGACGCCGCCACGCACGCCATCGGCAAGGAGATCGCGCAGGCGTTGTCGGTGACCCTGCGCTGACGCACCGTGCGCTCGGGAGCGTACGCGCGAGTGTCGCCGCCGAACGGATGTGCCGCGAACGCCCCGAGCCGACGATAAGCGGCATGACCACTACTAAGCCCTTCCGCTTCGGGATCGTCACCGGATACGCGCCGGATCTGGCGTCCTGGACCGCGCAGGCTCGCCGGATCGAGGACCTCGGGTTCGACGTCATGTTCGCGACCGATCCGGTCGGCGGGCTCGACCCGTTGACGCTCGTTCCGGCCGCCGCCGCGGTCACCGGCAAGCTCACCCTCGGCACCTTCGTGCTCGCCGATCCGTTCCGCGCCGCGCGGAACCTCGCGTGGCAGGCCGATTCACTGCATCAGGCGACTGGCGGCCGCTTCCTGCTGGGGCTGGGGATCGGTCATCCCGGCGCGGGCAAGCACGCGGAAACGCTCGGGCGCGAGTTCGTTTCGCCGGGGGAACGCATCGCCCGGTTGGCGGACACCATTGAGGTGCTTTCGCAGCGCCCCGACCGGCCGCCGCTATTGCTCGCGGGTTCCGGGCCCAAAATGCTCGCGCTCGCCGCGCGCACCGCTGACGTCGTGACGTTTTCCTGGGGACCGCGCACGACCGAGGAACAGGCTGACTCCATTGTGGACACTTTTCGCTCGTTCGCGGGAGACCGGGATGTCGAATTGGCGGTGAACCTGAGCGCGATCGGGGACAAGCCTTCGCCCCGGCTCGCCCGCTACACCGGGGTTGACGTGCCGCAACTGGTCGAGGAGAAAGCTGTCACCGTGCTGCCGGAAAACCCCGACGCCGCTGGGGAAATGCTTCTCCGCTGGCGAGAGCGGTGGGGGATTTCCTGTGTCACGGTCAATTCCGGCTATGCGGAACCGTTCGCCGCGATTGCCCAGGCACTCTCCGCACAAGGGTGACAGCTCTTCCGATCATGCGTTATCCGGCCTACGCTCCGAGGTTTCCCAGCGACGTGGTTCGGAGCGTGTGCGATGACCGGTCAGCGAACACCGACGATCGACCGGGGGAGTACAACAGGGCGAGATCTCGGGCAATTGCTCGAAACCGGCCCGTTCGCCGAAGCGCTGCGCGCGGCCATCCGGGCCCGCGGGCTCGGACTCGAACGCATCAGATACCGGCTGCGGGGAAGGGGAACCACGGTCAGTCTCGCGACATTGAGCCATTGGCAATCCGGACGCTGCCGCCCGGAACGCCCGGAATCCTTGCGGGCATTGCGAAATCTCGAGCAGATCCTCGGCGTCCCGGACGGGTCGCTGCGCAGGCTGCTCGGCCCGCCGCGTCCGCGCGGCCAGTTCCATCAGCCGGGCCAGCAGCTCTCCTGAGCGCGCCCGGCCGCGGCGGACGACGAGCGCGCCGGCGTATCCCGACGTTTGCGCACTCCTCGCCCGCCGCGTTCGCCCGGACTGTCCTGCGCTGCGCCTCACGGACCTCCACGGTGCCGGACCGTGCCTGCCGGCCGGGAGCGCCCCAATGTGGCGTTGGGTGCGTGAGATGCACCCAATGTGGCGTTCGGTGCGTGAGATGCCCCCAATGCCACATTGGGGGCACGCAAGCCCGGTGAGCTGAAGCCAGCGGCTCGTCGGGCGGCTTCTACGATCAGGACCATGCGTGCGGTCGTGATCGAAGAGTTCGGCGTGCTTCCGGAAGTGCGGGAAGTACCGGATCCGGTGACCCCGGACGGCGGGGTCGTCATCGCCGTCGAAGCGACCGGGGTGTGCCGCAGCGACTGGCACACCTGGCAGGGCCACGACGAGGCCGTCCGGTTGCCGCACGTGGCCGGGCACGAACTCGCCGGGCGGATCGTTGAGGTGGGAAAGGGCGTCACGGGCTGGGCGAAGGGCGATCGGGTGACGGTCCCGTTCGTGTGCGCGTGCGGCGTTTGCGCGCAGTGTGCCAAGGGCGACCAGCAGATCTGCGACGACGAGTTCCAGCCCGGCGCGACCCACTGGGGTTCGTTCGCCGAACTGGTCGCCATCGAGCACGCGCAGACGAACCTGGTCGCGTTGCCGGACTCGATGTCGTCGGCGGCAGCTGCGGCGCTCGGTTGCCGCTTCGGGACGGCTTTCCGTGCGGTGTTGCGCCAGGGCGGCGTACGCGCGGGGCAGTGGGTGTCTGTGTACGGCTGTGGCGGCGTAGGCATCTCCGCGGTCCTCCTGGCGGCCGCTGCGGGCGCGAAGGTGGTGGCGGTGGACGTCTCGCCGCAGGCGCGCGCGTTGGCGGAGCGTTCTGGTGCCGTGCTGAGTGTCGATGCCAGTGCGTTCGACGGGCCAGAAGCGCTGGCTGCGTACGTCCGCGAGCGCACCGAAGGCGGTACGCACGTGTCGCTGGACTGTCTCGGCTCCCCGGTCACCTGTGCGGCTTCGGTGGGCAGCTTGCGCAAGCGCGGACGGCACGTCCAGGCCGGGTTGATGCCGCCCAGCCAGGGGGTACCGCCGATTCCGATGCATCGGGTGGTCGGCGGAGAGCTGGAGATCGTCGGGATCCACGGGCTGCAGGCCTACGAGTACCCGGAGCTGCTCGGAGTGGTGGAGCGGTCCGGGATTGACCTGGACGGGTTGATCGGCACGCGGATCGGGCTGGACGGAGTGCCGGGCGCGCTCGCTGCGATGAGTGATCCGGTGCCTGCCCGGGCCGGGGTGACTGTCGTCGGGTTCGGGTGACGAATGGTGACCGGCGAACACCCTGGGTGGCGAGTCCGAGTTGTAGCTGACGAAAACCTGGCGGGTCCCGCGGTGGTGTGCGATTCTCCGAAGCTTGGCGGCAAGTGGCGAGGGGAACCCGCCGCAGGAGCGCCCGTCCGGGTGACTCCTGCGGCTACCGGCCCCGGAGCGGCGTGATGGAGCTGCTGCCGCGTCCCCGCCGGGAAATCGCACCGGGAGCGGTGCACGTCCCGGATTGGCTTTCCGCGCAAGAACAACGCGACCTCGTCACGACCTGCCGCGGCTGGCGCGGTTACCGGTCGACCCGGCTGCCCAGCGGCGGGGTGATGTCGGTGCGCACGGTCTGTCTCGGCTGGCAGTGGCTGCCGTACCGCTACGACCGGCTGCGCGAGGACGGTTCGCCGGTGGAGCCGTTCCCGGACTGGCTGGCCGACCTCGGCCGCCGCGCGCTCGCCGACGCCTACGACCGGCCAGCGGACGATTACCAGCCCGACGTCGCGCTCGTGAACTACTACGACGCCACCGCGAAAATGGGCATGCACCAGGACAAGGACGAGCGCTCGACGGAGCCGGTGGTCTCGCTGAGCCTCGGTGACATGTGCGTGTTCCGCTTCGGCAACACCGAGAACCGAAACCGGCCGTACACCGATGTCGAACTGCGTTCGGGCGACCTGTTCGTATTCGGCGGCCCGGCTCGGTTGGCGTTCCACGGGGTGCCGAAAACGTTGCCCGGCACGGCGGATCCCGATCTTGGCCTGACCGGGCGGCTCAATCTGACGCTGCGGGTGTCGGGGATGTGAACCGGACCCGTTGACCCGGTCGGAGCTGGGCGGCGAGGTCCAGGTCGTCCTCGTCGACGACGGCGGCGACAGGGTAGCCGCCGGTCACCGGGTGGTCGGCGAGGAACAGGATCGGCACTCCGGAAGGCGGTACCTGGAGTGCGCCGGGGACGGCGGCTTCCGGGGCCAGTTCGCCGACTCGGGCGCGGGTGAGCGCGGGGCCGTCCAAACGGACGCCGACGCGGTCGAGGTCGCTGGTCACGGTGTAGGTGCCAGTGAGCAAAGTGGACAGTGCGGACGCGGTGAACCAGTCCAGGCGCGGGCCGGGTTCCAGGCGCAGTACGGGTTCTGCGGCAAGTTGGCGGAGCGGCGCGAGATCGACGTACGGGGCGTGATGCACGACGGAGCCGACCGGCAGCGACATTCCGGCCGCGAGGACGGGCGGGCCGAGTTTGCCCAGGGTGTCGGTGGCTCGCGCGCCGAGCACCGGCGGGACGTCCAGGCCGCCGCGTACCGCGAGGTAGCTGCGCAGGCCCAGCGAAGGGACGCCGAGTTCGAGTTCGTCTCCGGGGCGCAGCACGATCGGCGCGCCGACGGCAGCGGCCCGTCCACCGGCGCGGATCGGTACCTGAGCGCCGGTGACCGCGACGGTCGTGTGTTCGGAAACCCGCAGCCGCAGGCCGCCGAGGGTGACCTCAAGTGCCGCATGGGTTTCGGGGTTTCCGACCAGCCGGTTCGCCAGTTTCAGCGAGCCCCGGTCAGCCGCGCCGGAGCGGCCGACGCCGACTGCCGCGTACCCGGGCCGTCCGAGGTCTTGCACGGTCGCGAACGGGCCGGGCGCGAGGATTTCGATTTTCCCGGTCACCGAATCGCCTCGAACCGCACTTGGGTGCCTGGGACCAGCAGGTTCGGCTGCTCGCGGTCGACGTTCCACACCTGCGCGTCGCTGTGGCCGAGCAGGTGCCAGCCGCCCGGCGACGGGTGCGGGTAGATCGCGCTGTACTCGCCAGCGATTGCCACCGCACCCGCGGGCACGCGCGTGCGCGGCGTGCTCCGGCGCGGCAGGTGCAACGCCGGGTCGAGGCCGGTCAGGTAGGCGAAACCGGGAGCGAAGCCGCAGAAAGCCGCGACGTAGGTGCCTGCCGAATGCCGTTGCACGACTTCGGAAACGGACATGCCGGTGGCTTCGGCGACATCCGCCAGGTCAGCGCCGTCGTAGCGCACGGGCAGGGTGACGGTGGCCGCCGAGCGCGAAGAGACGTCCACTGTGGACAGCGAAGCGAGCGAACGAGTCAACGCGGCGGAATCGGTGCGGGCAGGGTCGAAACGGACCAGCAGGGTGCGTGCGGCGGGAACAAGCTCGACGACGCCCTCGGGTTCAGCGGCTTCGCAGGCCGCCTGGAACCCGAGTACGTCGTCGACCTCCACCAGCAGCGCGGAACGGCCGTAGCGCAAAACAGTGCTCACACGAACGACCTCAGCACCACGCCGGATTCGGTGAGCAGCTCGCGAATCCGGCGAGCCAGCGAAACCGCGCCGGGCGTATCTCCGTGCACGCAAAGGGAATCTGCCCGCAAAGTGAGCTTGCCGCCGTCAACGTCGACGACTTCGCCGGTGGTCGCCATGGTGAGCGCCCGCGCGGCGACTTCGTCGGCGTCGTGCAGTACCGCGCCTGGAAGCTTGCGCGACACCAGCCGTCCTTCAGGCGTGTACGCACGGTCAGCGAACGCTTCTGCGTACGCAGGCACGCCCGCAGCCTGAGCCGCGCGCAGCATTTCGGAGTCCGGAGGACACAGCAGCGCTAGATCGGAGTGATACCGCCGTACGCCTTCGACAAGCGCAGCTGCCTGCTCCGGATCGACAGCTGCCGTGTTGTACAGCGCGCCGTGCGCCTTCACGTAACGCACGCAGCTGTGCGCCGCGCGCGCGAAGGCGTCGAGAGCGCCGATTTGGTACAGCACTTCGTCTGCGAGGTCTTCCGGCGCGATGTCGAGCGCGCGACGGCCGAAGCCGGCCAAATCGCGGTAGCCGACGTGCGCGCCGATGGCGACGCCGCGTTCGGCCGCGCGTTCGCACACCCGGCGCATCACGCTCGCGTCGCCCGCGTGGAAGCCGCACGCGATGTTCGCGCTGGTCACGATGTCGAGCATGGCTTCGTCGTCGCCCATGGTCCAGGCGCCGAAGCCTTCGCCGAGGTCGCTGTTGAGGTCCATGTCATCCCACCTGGTAGTCGCGATCGGGCCGGTCGGTCAAGAACATGTACCCGGGGGCGTGCGTGACGGCGAACGGCGGCCGGGACGCCATCAGCGCCGCCTGCGGGGTGACGCCGCAGGCCCAGAACACCGGCACGTCACCGGGTGCGGCGTCGACCGGATCGCCGAAATCCGGCCGGGCGGGATCGGCGATGCCCAGCTCGGCCGGGTCGCCGACGTGCACTGGAGCGCCGTGCACCGCGGGCATCGCGGCGGTGATGCGCACGGCGTCTTCGACCTGGGTTTCCGGAATCTGCCGCATCGACACCACCATTGGGCCGCTTAGCCGTCCGGCCGGTTCGCACTGCCGGTTCGTCACGTACATCGCGACGTTGCGGCCCTGCTCAGCGTGCCGCAGCGGGATGCCCGCGGCGCGCAGCAACGTCTCGAAACTGAAGCTGCAGCCGATGGAGAACGCGACCAGGTCACTGCGCCACACCCCGGTGGCGTCGGTTATTTCGCTGGTCAGCACGCCGTTGTGCCAGACGCGGTAGCGCGGCAGGTCGGTGCGCAGGTCCGCGCCGGGCGCGAGCCGCGTGGTCGGGTCGCCAGGCTCGCTGACGTCGAGCACCGGGCACGGCCGCGGGTTGCGGGCACAGAACTCGCGGACGTCGTCGGCCCAGTCCGCCGGTACCGCGATCAGGTTGGTTTGTGCGAAACCGTCGGCCCAGCCGGTGGTCGGGCGTTCGGTGCCGGTGCGAAAGAGCGCGCGGGCCTCGGCCGGAGTGAGCGTCGACGGATCGTAGGAAGTGGTCATACCTCCACCAATTCCTTGCCTCGCGTTTCCGGCAGCCCGAGCAGCGCTACCGCCGCGATCGCGTAGCCGACCGCGCCGAGCACGATCGCGCCGCCCGCGCCGAGAAAGCCCACCACCGCTGGGAAAGCGGCACCGACCGCGCGGCCGAAGTTGTAGGTGAAGCCCTGTCCGGTGGCGCGCAGCTCGGTCGGGTATAGCTCGGCGAGGTACGCGCCGAAGCCGCTGAAGATCGCTGAAGTCGAGAAGCCGAGCGGGAAACTGATCAGCAGCATCAGGCCGTTCGCGCCGTAGGGCAGCTGCACGAACAGCACGATCAGCAGCGCGGAAACGACGGAGAACAGCAGGAACGTCTTCTTCCGGCCGAGCAGGTCGGTGAGGTAGCCGCCGCAGATGTAGCCGATGAACGCGCCCGGGATCAGCAGCGCGAAGTAGCCGCCGGTGTTGACCACGGACAGGCCGCGGCTGCTCTGCAGATACTTCGGCATCCAGGTGAACAGCGTGTAGTAGCCGCCCTGGACGCCGGTCGCGAGGAGCGCGGCGAACACCGTGGTACGCAAGAGGTTCGGCCGGAAAATCCCGGCTAGCGAGCCTTTGACCTTGGCCGAAACCCGCCGTGCGGCTGCCTCCGGCGCGTCCTCCACACTGCGCCGAACCCACAGCATGAGCAGCGCCGGAATGACGCCGACCCAGAACAGCACGCGCCACGCGATGTCCTGGTCGAGCACGCTGAACAGCACCGTGTAGACGATCACCAGCAGGCCCCAGCCCACCGCCCACGCGCTCTGCACGAACGCCACCGTGCGGCCGCGGTACTGGGCCGAGCAGTACTCGGCGACCAGCGCGGCGCCGACCGCCCACTCGCCGCCGAACCCGAGTCCCTGCAGGCCGCGGAAGATCAGCAGCGTTTCGAAGTTGGGCGCGAATCCGCACAGCACCGTGAAGATCGTGTACATCGCGATGGTCAGCTGCAGGGTGCGGACGCGGCCGATGCGGTCGGCGAGCACGCCGGCCCCGACGCCGCCGATCGCCGACACGACCAGCGTGACGGTGCTGAGCAGGCCCGCTTCGCCGGACGTGATGCCGAAGTAAGCGGTGATTGCGGCCAGGCCGAAGGGCAGGGTCTGGTAGTCGAACGAATCGAGGCCGTAGCCGCCGAAGGCGCCGAGGAAGGCGCGGCGGCCCTTGTGGCCGAGCGAGCGATACCAGCCGAACGGGCGGGCCGCGTTCGCGGTGCCGTCGGCGACGTTGACGTTCATGGGGCACCTCACAAGGGGGACGAACTCATGGTGGCACGAGTCACATGGCCGCTACCGTACGGATCGTTCAACAATTCCACAAGTCCCTCATTTTATTGTTCACCGCCCGCTGGCTACGCTGGGCGACGTGGTCACCGACGGAGAGCCCATGGGCCTGGAAGCGGATCGCGGCCTGCTCGGCCGGACGAGCACCGCGGAGCGGGTCGCCGGCGTGCTGCGCACGCGTGTTTCCGAGGGGTACTTCCTGCCCGGGGTACGGCTTTCGGAGCAGGACATCGGCAGCGCGCTCGGGGTCTCGCGCAACACGCTGCGTGAGGCCTTCCGGTTGCTGACCCACGAACGGCTGCTGGTGCACGAGCTGAACCGCGGGGTGTTCGTGCGGGTGCCGAGCGTCGAGGACGTGCGCGACATCTACCGGGTCCGCAAGATCATCGAATGCGCGGCGGTCCGCGACGTGACCGAGAAGCCGGCGGCGTACGCGAAGATCGCCAGCACCGTCGCGGACGGCGATCGTGCGGCGAAGCAGGCCCAGTGGCAAGACCTGGGCACCGCGAACATCCGTTTCCACGCGGAACTGGCGGCGCTCACCGGCAGCGAACGCATCGTCGAGCTGATGCAGGCGCTCGCCGCGGAGCTGCGGCTGGTGTTCCACGTGATGGCCGATCCGCGCCGCTTTCACGAGCGGTATCTGCCGCGGAACCACGAAATCCTGGACGTGCTCGCGACCGGCGACGGGATCCGTACGGCGGAGATGCTCGCCGGCTACCTCGACGACGCGGAAGCGCAGTTGGTCGAGGCCTACGCGGAGCTCGCCGGCACCCGCTGAGACGTTCGGCCGAAACCGGCCGGTTTGCCCGGGAAGGCAGCGAGGATGGCCGTTCGGCCCCTCCTGTCAGGCGGAAGGCGCCACGGCGTGCGCGGTCTGGCTACGGTCGGCAGTGGGCCGCGTGAGAGCGCCGCCCCGGGCGTCGGGACCCCCAGCCGACGCGCGGAGGACGGCCCACGGCCGGGCGGTTGACCTTGGTTCCCGCCCGGCCCGCGCGGTTTCCGCGGCGGACCGTGGCCACCGGGGGGAGGTCACGGCCCGCCGTCCCTCTTCGTCCACAGTGGACGGCTACTGGTTCACCGACCATTTCTGGTTGACGTTCCCGGTGCACGTCCACAGCTGCAGTTTCGTGCCGTTGGCCGAGCTGACCCCCGCCGCGTCGAGGCATTTGTTCGCGTGCGGGTTGACGATGTCGTGCGCCGCGGTCACGACCCACTGCTGCGCGTTGCTGGTGTTGCAGTCGTACATCTGGACCGGCGTGCCGTCGTCGGTGCCGGAGTACTTGACGTCCATGCACTTGCCGAGCGCGCGAATGGTCCCGTCGCCGCCGATGGTCCAGTTCTGCGCGGCGTTTCCGTTGCAGTCGGTGATCTGCAGCTGGGTGAAGTTCGCCGGATTGGCCCAGGGGACGTCGACGCACTTGCCGCCGATGCCGATGATCCGGCCGCTGGACCCGCCGTCGCTGCTCGTGTTCACGTGTACGTAGTCGACGACCAGCTGCTGCGGGAATTGCGTGTTCCCGTCCGGATCTCCTGGCCAGTCGCCGCCGACGGCGAGGTTCAGGATCAGGTAGAAGGGATGGTCGAAGACCCAGCGGTTGCCGTTCAGATCGGCCGGGGTGCGGGTCTGGTAGGCGTTGCCGTCGACCGACCAGACGATCTTGTTCGGCGACCAATCGACCGCGTAGGTGTGGAAATCGTCGGCGAAGACAGGGCCGTTGTAGGCCGCGCCGATGCCGCCCGCGCCGGAGTAGCCGGGGCCGTGGATGGTGCCGTGCACGGTGTTCGGTTCGCGGCCGATGTTCTCCATGACGTCGATTTCGCCGTCGCCCGGCCAGTTTCCGCCGCCCAGCATCCAGAAGGCGGGCCACATGCCTTGGCCGCGCGGGATCTTCATCCGGGTTTCGACGTGCCCGTACGCCTGGCTGAATTTGCCGGCGGTGTTGAGGCGGGCCGAGGTGTACTGGCAGGTGCCGTACCAGCAGGTGTGGCCGGAGTTTTCGCGTTTGGCGGTGATGACCAGGTGGCCTTGGCCGTCGAGGGCGCCGTTGGCGGCACCGGCGGTGTACCACTGGCGTTCGTGGTTGTTTCCGTTGTTGTCGCCGGTTTCGTAGGTCCATTTCGACGCGTCGGCGGCGGCTCCGGCCGGGCCGTTGAAATCGTCGGTGAAGCTTTCGGCGGCTGCCGCGGTGGGAGGGGCGAGGACTGCTGGGGCGGTTTGGAGGCCGAGCGCCAGGAGCGCGGCCGCGGCGAAAGCGGCGGGGACGCGTCTGAGGAATCTGGGCATGCGTGGTCACCTCGGTTTCGGGGAGGAACCTTGAACGAGGGAGTGCTTTGTTGTGGCGGGCAACAAAGTAGGAAGAGTATGCCTGGTCTGGACCTCTGCGGCAATGGCCGGTGAATCGGAGTGCGCGAAGGGTGCCCTCGCGGACAGTTCGAGGGTCACCTGACCGAGGGTAAGGCTGCCCCCACCGCACTGACGCCAGTCGGCACCATGGTTCGTCCGGGGTACCCGTCCTACGTTCGGAAGTGCCAGCCGAGAACGGACGACGGAGAGAGGCCGACATGACGGCGGGGACGGATCTTCGACCACCGCGGACCACGTCCGCAGCGGAGCGAACGGTGCGGGTCGAGCCGAAGAAGCACTGGTGGCAGAGATCATGGGCGACACCGTTGGGGCCGCTGGGGCTTGTGGTGGTCGCGTTCCTGGCTTATTCACTGCCGCCGTATCTGGCCTTCGATCCGGCGCGGTCGCGAGTCCCGTCGACGTTCCCCGCGCACTACTTGTTCCTGGTGGGGCACGTGGTGTTCGGGTCGATCGCGATGGTCACCGCGTTGCTGCAGGTCTGGCCATTGATCCGGCGGAAGTACCCGGTGCTGCACCGCTGGTCCGGCCGCGCGTACGTGTTCGCGGGAGTGCTGCCGTCCGGGCTGCTGGCGCTGACGATCGGCGCGGCGACCCCGTTCGGGCCGGTGACGCGGGCCAGTGACGTGCTGCTCGCGGTGCTGTGGCTCGGTACGACCTGGGCGGGCTACCGCGCCGCTCGCGAACGCCGGTTCGGCGATCACCGGCGCTGGATGGTCCGCAGTTTCGCGCTGACGATGTCGATCATTCTCAACCGGCTCATCGGCCCGATCGCGGCGATCTTCCTGGAACCGCAGATCGCCACGACGTTCGGCGGCAGCGAGATCGCGTTCGGGCAGTCGATCGCCGCGCTCGGGGCGTGGGTGAGCTGGACCGTCGCGCTGATCGCGGCGCAGTTGTGGCTCGACCGGAAACCGAAGCGCCGCGCGAGTGTTTAGCCCTGGCTGAATAGTTTGATCTCCGCGCCGCCTGCTTGTTAGAACACCAGCAGGCGGCGCGGATGCATTCGGTGCGAGGGGTACACCGAATGACGGCTCATCCGCGCCGCTGCAGGGACCGCGCGATGATCGTCCGCTGGATCTCCGACGCGCCTTCGTAAATGCGCGGCGCTCGAACCTCTCGATACAAATGCTCCAGCAAATGCCCTCGCCGCAACGCTCGTGCGCCGTGCAATTGCACCGCTTGATCCACGACGTATTGCGCGGTCTCGGTCGCGAACAACTTCGCCATTGCCGCGCGACCGGCCAGGTCCTGCTCGCCCGCGTCGTAAGCCGCTGCGGCGGCGTAGACCAGCAGACGGCCAGCTTCCGTTCGTGTCGCCATTTCGGCCAGCGTGTGCGCCACAGTTTGCTGCTTCACCAACGGGCCGCCGAATGCTTCCCGCGAAGCTGTGTACTCCACTGTCGCGTCGAGAGCGGCTTGGGCCATGCCGACGGCGAAGGCACCGACGCTAGGGCGGAACAGGTCCAAAGTGCGCATTGCTACGGCGAATCCGCGGTTTTCCTCGCCAAGCAGTTCGTCGCGATTTACCCGGACGCCGTCGAAGACCACAGTGCCGATCGGGTGCGGGCTCACCAAATCCAGGTGCTCGCCACTGAGTCCGGTGCGGTCGCCGGGGACGACGAAAGCGCTGACGCCGCGTGAACCGGCGTCGGGAGTGGTGCGGGCGAAGACCGTGTAGAAGTCGGCTTCGGGCGCGTTCGAGATCCACATCTTCGTGCCGGTGAGCCGCCAGCCGTCACCGTCTGGTTCGGCGGCCAGTTGCAGGGCGGCGGCGTCGGATCCGGCGTCCGGTTCGGTCAGCGCGAAGGCGGCGACGGCGTCACCGGCGGCGACAGCGGGGAGCCAGCGCTGGACCTGTTCGTCCAAACCGGACTGGAGTACCGGGTAGCTGCCCAAGCCCTGCAACGCCAAGGCGGTCTCGGCTTCGGTGCTTTGCGTGGCGAGGGCTTCCCGCAGCAGACACAGATCGGTGGCAGCGGCTTGCCGGGTCGGCTGTCCACTTTCGACACCGGGGAACAGCCGGGCGAGCAGGCCGTGCGATCCCATTGCCTTCAGCAACGGTCGGTTCACCGCGCCTTCGGCACTGGCGGCGGCCAGCTCGACTAGCTGTTCGGCGGCGATCTTCCGGACGGAAGCGGCGTAGGCGGTCTGTTCCGGAGTGAAAGCGAAGGCGTTCATCGGACGTCCTCTGGTCGCCAGCGGGCATGGGCGGTTTGGCGGCCGCCGGTGCGGACCAGGTCGAGCCGCGGCTCTGGTCCGTCGGTGCGGCCGGTTTGCGGTGGGCGTTTGCCCGCTGCCCACTGTTTCGGCCACGCCACCGGGTACTCCTGCGCGGCCGCCGCGTGCAAGGTCCATTGTGGATTGAACAGGTGGGTGCGGCCGAGTGCGCACAGGTCGGCGCGTCCCGCGAGGATGAGCGAGTTCACGTCGTCGTAAGAGGAAATCGCGCCGACGGCGATCACCGCGGTGCCGTAGCGACGGCCGACCTCGTTGCGGATTCGGTCGGCGTATGGCGTTTGGTAGCTGCGGCCGAACTTCGGCTGCTCTTCGCTGACCACCTGACCGGTCGACACGTCGATCGCGGCCGCGCCGTGTTCGGCGAACGCCTGCGCGATGGCTACGGCTTCGTCGGAATCGTTGCCGCCCTCGAACCAGTCGGTGGCGGAGATCCGGACGGTCAGCGGACGGTCGGCCGGCCACACGGCGCGGACGGCGTCGAAGACCTCCAGTGGGAAGCGCAGCCGGTTTTCCGGGGAGCCGCCGTAGGAATCGGTGCGCTGGTTGGTCAGCGGGGACAGGAAGGACGAGAGCAGATAGCCGTGCGCGCAGTGCAGTTCCAACAGGTCGAACCCGGCGCGCGCGGCGGCTTCGGCCGCAGCAACGAATTGATCCCGGATCTCGCCCAGTTCGGCGCCGCTCAGCTCGCGCGGCGTCTGGTTGTTCAGCGAATACGGCAGCGCGGACGGTGCGCAGACTTCCCAGTTGCCTTCCGGCAGCGGGTCGTCAATGCCGTCCCACATCAGTTTCGTGGAGCCCTTGCGACCGGAATGTCCCAGCTGCAACCCGATCTTCGCCGGCGTTTCGCGGTGCACGAACTCGACGATCCGCTTCCACGCGGCTTCCTGTTCGGACGTGTAAAGCCCGGGACAACCCGGCGTGATCCGGCCTTCGGCGGACACGCAGATCATCTCGGTCATCACCATCCCGGCCCCGCCGAGCGCCTTGCTTCCCAGGTGCACCAGGTGGAATTCGCCGGGCACGCCGTCGACCGAGGAGTACATGTCCATCGGCGACACGACGATCCGGTTCGGCAATTCCAGCGAACCGATCCGCACCGGCTGGAACATCGGCGGCGCGACGGAAGCGCCGAGCGAATCGGCGAACCACTGATCCAGCGAGGCAGCGAACTCCTTGTCGCGCAGCTTCAGGTTGTCATAGGTGACGCGACGGCTGCGGGTAAGCAGGTTGAACGCGAACTGCTCCGGTTCCTGATGCGTGTACTGCGCCAGATTCTCGAACCACTCCAGGCTCGCCTGCGCCGCCCGCTGCGTAGAATTGACGACCGGCCGACGCTCTTCTTCATATGCCGCAAGGGCTTCCGGAACGCTTGGCTGTTCATGCAGACACGCGGCGAGCGCGAGCGCGTCCTCCATGGCGAGCTTCGTGCCGGAACCGATCGAGAAGTGCGCGGTGTGCGCGGCATCGCCGAGCAGCACGACATTGTCGTGGACCCAGCTTTCGCAGCGGACCGTGCCAAAGGTGGCCCACTTGGAGTTGTTGGCCAGCAACTGATGCCCGTCGAAAATGTCGCCGCACAGTTCGCGGATCAGCTCGATCGACTTCTCGTCGCTCTCGCCCGGTCCGAGTCCGGTGGCGGCGATCGGACCGAAGGCCCGCTGCCACACGTCTTCGTGCATCTCCAGGATGAACGTGCTGCCGTCGCGGCCGTACGGATAGCCGTGGACCTGCATGATGCCGTGCGGAGTTTCGAGCACGTAGAACTTGAACGCGTCGAAGACGAGGTCGGTGCCGAGCCAGATGTAGCGGCACTGCCGGGTCTCGACGCTCGGCCGGAACGAATCGGCGAACGCCGTGCGCACCGCGGAATTCACGCCGTCCGCGGCGACCACGAGATCGGAGGAAGCGGCCAGCTCGGCCGGATCCGGCGCGGTACTGCGGAATCGGACATCAATGCCCATTTCCCGGCATCGCTGCTGCAGGATCGCGAGCAGCCGTTTGCGGCTCATCGCGGCGAATCCGTGCCCGCCCGAAGTCGACACAGTGTCGCGGTAGTGCACGTCGATGTCGTCCCAGCGCGCGAACTCCCGGCTCATCGCCTCGTGCACGGCCGAGTCGGCGTGCTCGATGCCGCCGAGCGTCTCGTCGGAGAAGACGACGCCGAAGCCGAACGTGTCGTCCGGCGCGTTGCGCTCCCAGACCGTGATCTCGTGATCCGGGCCGAGTTGTTTCGCGAGCACGGCGAAGTAGAGGCCCGCTGGCCCGCCGCCGACTACTGAAATCCGCACGCGACCCAGAGTATGTCGTGTGAAGTACGGTCGTCAAGAAGACGATAGATGGGTTACGCTCCCCGGCATGGAGCGGATCAATCCCCCCGAGCTGGGCAAGCCGTCGGGGTTCTCGCACGCGGTGGCCGCGCAGGGCAGGCTGGTGTTCCTCGCCGGGCAGACCGCGCTGGACTCCGGCAACCGGATCGTCGGCGAAGGCGTCGTGGAGCAGTTCGAGCGCGCACTCGGCAACCTGCTCACCGCGTTGCGCGCGGCCGGCGGCGAACCCGCGGACCTGTGCAGCCTGACCGTCTACATCGTCGACATGGACGACTACAAGGCCAACGCGCGCGAGATCGGCCGCGTGTGGAAGCGGCTGGTGGGCGCGGATTACCCGGCGATGGCGGGCATCGGCGTGAACCGGCTGTGGGACGTCGAGGCGCTGGTGGAAGTGCAGGGCTACGCGGTGGTCAACCGCTGAAGGTGCGTGCGCGCGGCTTCCTCGAGCCGGTCGTGCAGCGTGAAGAACACCTCCGCGGCGCGGATGCCGGACCAGCCCTCGGGCAGCAATTCCGCGGGCAGGCACGGGTCTAGGTACGGCATCCGCCGCCAGCCGGTGAGCACGCGCAGGTAATCGGCGAACGCTTCGTCCGCGGGCGTGCTGCGGCGGCGCTGCCACCGGCGCAGCGCGGGTTCGTGCTCTTCGAGGAACGCTGTGTACAGCTCGTCCAGTTGGTCCAGGTCCCACCACTCGCGCACCTTCTCGCGCGGGTCGCCGAAGGCGAGGTGCTCGGCGCGGAACACGTCGGCGTACTCGGCGAGCCCGAGGCGCTCCAGCGTGCCGACAGTGGCCTCGTACAGGTGCGCCGGCGCGATCCAGACGCCTGAGGAAGCGGTGCCGAAGCCCAGCCGGGACAGTTGAGTGCGCAGCACGTGCCGCTTGTGCCGTTCGGCTTCCGGCACCGAGAACACCGCGAGCAGCCAGCCGTCGGCGAGCTTCGCGCGGTCGCGGCGGAAGATCCGTTCGTCGCCCTCGCGGAGCAAATCCAGTGCCGTACCGGACAATTCGTACCCGGCGGATCCGTCGCGGCGCACGGCTTCGAGTACCCCGCGCCGTTTGAGCCGGGAAATCGACGACCGCACCGCGGGCTCGTCGACCCCGACCGCGGCGAGCAGATCGATCAGCGAGGCGACCGAAAGCCATTCGCCGCCGGTCAGATGGTGCACGCCGTAGACCGACACAATGAGGTGCCGGGGCTGGGCCGCGCGCCCGCCGTCGGCATCGGCTGCTTCCGGTACGGCCGTCACCCGGTCACCATACAGTGCCGATGGTCGCCAATCCGGCTACAGCGGCGGAGACAGGTTTCTCGAGCGCATCGGCCGCGGACCGGCTCAAGAGGCGAGGGGTAGCATTTCCGGCGCGATGGCGTTTGTGAGCAATGCACCTTTGGTGAGCCGGCTGACCCGCCGCGGACGGCTGATGGCGAAACGCACCTGCGACCGCCGGGGACACGCCTTCGCGTTCGGCCGGTTCCTTTTCCGCACCCCCACCGCGTGGGAGTACGCGGCGGCGGTCGCGGGCGGCAGCGATCCGGCCGCGCAGCGCTGGCTCGGCTGGCTGGCCGACTCCGTGGTGGCCGAACCGATGCGCGGCGAGGCGCTGCGCGTCGTCCCGGGCACCGGACCGGACTGGACCACGCCGGACCCGCATTCGGTGGACGTCGTCGCGATCGATCTCGCGGCCGGCCGCTGCGCCGGGCTCGTGAGCGTGCACGCGGGCGAGGACGGCGGCCCGGAAACCGGCGGCTATCTCGCGCCGGAGTATCGCGGGCAGGGGTTCGGCCGCGACCTGTTCGCCGCCGGTCTCGTGCTGGCGCACGAACATCTCGGGCTTTCGCGGGTGCGCGCGGGCGCGGAGGTCGGCAACGTCGCGAGCGGCCGTTCGCTGGAAGCCGCCGGATTGCGCCGGGTGCCGGGGCCGCCGCGGTACACGCTGCCGGACGGGCGGGCCTGCGAGGCGTGGTGGTACCAGCACGACGCGGCGTGGCCGAAGAAATGCGCGGGACCGCAAGCGCGGTGGCTAGTCGCCTCGTGAGTGGCGGTTCTAACCGGGATAGCCACTCACGAGCCGTACTGCTCGAACGTCTTCAGCGTCCTGATCACCATGGCCCGTTCGCCAGGACTCAACGGCCGCAACGCCTCTTCCCAAGCCTTCGCGCCGCGCGCGAGCCACGCGTCGACGGCCGGGCGCTTGTCCTCGTGGATGCTCACGATGGTGCGCCGCCGGTCGTCCGGGTCCTCGGTGCGCTCCAGGACGCCTTGCCGCGAGAGGTCGCCGACCATCAGACTCGCTGTGGTGGGCGCGATTTCGAGCCGCCCGGCGAGTTCGTTGACCGTCATCGGGCCGTCGAACAACAGGTAGGCCAGGAGCGACAGATGCCGCGGCGCGAGCGCGACGTCGTCGAGTTCCGGAGGCGGCGGCGTCCGCTTCGCGCGCCCGACGATGCGGGGCATGAGAAGCAGCAGTTCGCGGACCCCGTCGTCCAGGGTCGGGCCGGGCTCGGTGACCATGTCGCGACAGTACCTGCGCGTGTGTTGACAGCCCGATTCGCGCGATCCTAGGTTTGTTGTTACATCATCAACAGGGGAGTTCTCCGATGTCGGACTGGAACCAACAGATCATCGACGAGTTCCGCGCGAACGCGGGCAAGGTCGGCGGCATGTTCGAGGGCAAGAACATGGTGCTGATCACGCACACCGGTGCGAAGAGCGGCAAACAGCGGGTCAGCCCGCTGGTGTACACCACCGACGGCGACCGGATCGTGGTCGTCGCGTCCAAGGGCGGCGCGGACACCAACCCGGACTGGTACCACAACCTCGTCGCCAACCCGTCCGTCACGGTCGAGATCGGCACCGACAAGTTCCCGGCGACCGCGAAGCTCGTGGAAGACCGCGCCGAGCGCGACCGGCTGTACGCCGGAATGGTGGCGCACGCCGAGGGCTTCGCGGACTACGAGAAGAAGACCGAGCGCGTGATCCCGGTCTTCGTTCTCGAACGCTGACTCAGCTCAGCGGCTGTCCGTAGACGAAGCTCCGCAGCCGCCCGGTCGACATCGGGTCCAGCGGAGCGAACAGCTTGGCGTGCGCGGCCTGAATGGTCGCCGCGTCCGGCTCGATCACCGACAGCGCGCGCACGGTATAGCGCGAATCGGCGGTGAAGTCCGGCGCTGTCGAGCGCTGGTACGCGCCGCCGAGCAGGTCGATGATCAGCACGGTCGGGACGGGTGCGCCCGGGCCGGCGTGGTCGAGCACAGTGCTCAGCACGTCGTCCCGGAGCGTCGGCAGCACCCGGTTGTCACCGAGGTACGAGTGCGGGTTCGGCGGTTCCGCGGCGATCTTGCCGGAGTCGGTGAACGGCATCGTGGTGAGCGTTTCCCGCAGCGGCCCGAGCGCGCGCAGCGGCGCGACGAGTTCGTCGCCGCCGGAACCGAGATAGGCCACGCGGATGTGCGCGATGTGCTTGCCCCGCAACGGTTCCGGCACCATCGGCAGATCCGGGTACGGCAGCATCGCGACCGAGGTGCCGACGGTGTCCGGCAGGTCGGCGGTCCAGTCGCGCCAGGTGCGCAGGACGTCCGGGATCTTGGCGGTGTCGAAGTACAGGCCGCCGCCGTACAGCGTGGTCACCGGGACGAGGTCGAACTCCAGCGCGGTCACGATCCCGGCGTCGATCGGCCCGGTCATGGGAGTGCCGTCGGGCCGGACGATCTCGGCGGAGCGGACGCGGTCCGAGGCCAGGCCGAAGTGCCGGCCGAGGAGACCGAAGCCGCCGCCGAGGGTGTAGCCGACCACGCCGACGCCCGGAGCCGAACCGCTCAGCGGCGCGAGCCCGTGTTCCGCGGCGGCGGTGATGACGCTGCCCCAGGTGGTTCCGGCTTCGACGCGCGCCACGGCGCGGTCCGGGTCGACGGTCACGCCGGTCATCCGCCGCGTCGAGATCAGCACGCCCTCGGCCGGCGCGCGCAGGCCGTGTCCGGTCGCCTGCACGGAAACCGGCAGGTCGCGTTCGGCCGCGAGCCGGACCGCGGCGGCGACGTCGTCCGCGCTGGTGGCGGCGACGACCAGTTGCGGGGTGGAGGTGATGCCGGTCTGGAATCCGGCGATCTCTTCGCGGTAACCGGCCTGGTCAGGGGTGAACGTCTGCATGCCTTCAGCGTGCTGACAGTTCGGCGATAAGTCCAAGAGATACTAGTTCCGACAGCTAGAATGACTGGTTATGGAACTGCATCAGCTCGAGTACTTCGTCGCGGTCGCTGAGGAAGCGAACTTCACCCGTGCGGCGGCGCGGATGCACGTCGCGCAGCCCGGGGTCAGCGCGCAGATCCGGCGGCTGGAGCGCGAGCTGGGGCAGCCGTTGTTCGATCGGTCCGGCCGCACAGTACGGCTCACCGGGGTCGGCGAGGCCGCTTTGCCGCACGCCCGGGCCGCGCTGGCGGCGGTCGCGGCGGTGCGCGAGACGGTCGCGGAGCACGAGGGTCTGGTGCGCGGCCAGGTGGCGATGGGGATGGTGACTTCCCTCGGGCCGGTGGAGCTGCCGGAGTTCCTGGCCGAGTTCGCTGAGCGGTACCCCGGAGTGGAAATCACGCTCAGTGAGGCGAATTCCGATCTGATGGTCGACGCGCTGCGCGAAGGACGGCTGGACGCCGCGGTGATCGGCCTGGCCGACGTCGTGCCCGCTGGGCTCACCACGCAGATCGTGCTGGACGAGGAACTCGTCGCTGTCACCTCGCTGCGGGACGAGTTCGCCGACCGTGCCTCGATCACCTTGGCGGAACTGGCCGAACGGTCGTTGATTTGCCTGCCGAAGGGAACCGGGATGCGCGGTGTGCTGGATCGCGGCTTCGCGGCGGCCGGGCTGCGTTCGCGGGTGACGATCGAGGCGAGCGACCCGAACGTGCTGGCCAAGCTCGGGATGCGCGGTCTCGGGGTGGCGCTGGTCCCGTTGTCGCTGGCGCGCTACTACGCCGAGGAGTTGCACACCCTGCGGCTGCGACCGGAGTTGCGGGGGCAACTGGCGTTGGCGTGGCGGTCCGACGGTCCGGCTGGGCCCGCGGCCCGTGCGCTCATCGAGTTCGCCCAGTCGGTGCTCTAGCGGGTCGCGAAGGATACCGACGCCGCCGCGTATTCGCCAAGAAATTCGGGCTGGAATTCCCGAACCGACCTGCCGGAACTCCCGAAGAGATCCGCCGGAGTGGGCCGTTCAGGTTGTCTTGGCGCTCATTCCCGGGAATTCGCCGTACTGTCGGCAGCGGCCGCGAGTGCGGTCGAACTTTCCGAGAAGACGGAGGTATTTCCGTGAAGCTTGTTCGTCTCGTGCGCAAGGCCCTCCCGAGCAAGAGCCTGAAGTCTTACGCCTGGTACGGCTGGATCTGACGGTCTCATCAGGGCGGCACCGGCCGGTTCCGGAATTCCCGGTACCGGTTGGTACCGCCGCTCACGAGGAGTTGTTCGGTGACCATTCCCGCTGAACGGAACAAAGTGCGGCAGGTGGTATTCGCGCCGCGGATTCAGGAACTGTTCGACCGTTATCGGGGGAAATCCTTCTTTCGGCTGGAACCGGACACAGTCGGCGTCGCCGGGGCCGAGTTGATGGACGCGCTGCTGCGCAGCCGGCCGGCGAACGCCGAGGAGCGGCCGACGTTCAAGCCGGTGCGCGGCCGGGTCGTCACGCGGCCGGAATCGTCCGCGCTGATGCGGGCGGTCGGCGCGGACGTGCGGGCCGCGCTCAAGAAGCCGCTCGGTGCCGCCAGCCTCGCCGGAACCTGGCCCACCGTGCCGCACAACTACCTGCGTGACCTGGTCTTCGGCCGCGAACAGCGCCGGTTCCGGGTCCTCGTCGACCGCCGGTTGGAGCTCACGCCGAAGATCACCTGGGCCGCGGTCGCCACCGGCGCCGCGCTCTGGGGACGGCCCGCGCCCGAGGTCGCGCTGTCCGCTTTGGCGCGGATGGTGCTGGAAGCGGACACCTTCGAGCAGCGCCGCTTCGCGATGTACCTCTACCGGCGCGTGGCCGGGCCGATCTGCTTCACCGTCGCCGCGCTGGTCACGAACGCCTTGTGGCTCAGTTCGCCGCTCGACGACGACGTGCCGACCGAATACGTGCTCAACGAGGCGCTCCGTCTCCTGCCGCCGTCGTGGAACATCCTGCGGGTGCGTTCGCCGGAGTTCGCCGAGGTGGACGCCCGGATCGGCCCGGGCGACGACGTCCTGCTGCTGCCGCTGCTCAGCCACCGCGACCCTGAACTGTGGGACGCGCCCGACGAGTTCCGGCCGAGCCGCTGGGCCGCGCTGGACCCGGAGAACCACCCCGGTTATCTCCCGTTCGGGCACAGCAACGAACGCTGCTGGGGACGGCACATGGTGCTTCCGCTGGCGGCGCACGTGCTCGACCTGGTCCGGCGCGACGGGCTCGTCGTCGATCCGGCGCAGACGCGGGCCCGCGTGCACCTGGACGGCTTGCTGGAGGTGTCGGACGTGCGGGTCGTGCGTGCCTGACAGCTCTTGACAACGTGTCAACGGAGGCGTTCCCCTGGACGGATGCTCCAGGACGGCATGCTCGGCGTCAGCCTGCTCGCGGGCGGCGCGAACGTGATCATGCAGCTGGGCCGGCCGGAGGTCGGCTACGGCGTGCTGGAAAGCCGTGTCGATTCGGGGAATCTCTTCAAGCATCCGCTGAAACGCACGCGCACCACGGTCACCTACCTCGCGGTCGCCGTGCTGGGCACGGACGCTGACCGGGCGGCGTACCGGCGCGCGGTGAACACGGTGCACGCGCAGGTGGTCTCGACCGAGGCGAGTCCGGTGCAGTACCGGGCTTTCGACCGGGAGCTGCAGCTGTGGGTCGCCGCCTGCCTGTGTCACGGCGTGGAGGACGTGCATCGTGCGTTTCTCGGGCGGCCCGCGCCGGAATCGTGGTACGCCGAGGCCGCGGTGCTGGGCACGACGCTGCAGGTGCGTCCGGAGGACTGGCCGGACGACTTCGCCGCGTATTGGGCGGCCGGACTGGCCCAAGTGGACATCGACGACCGGATGCGGGAGTACCTCACGGCCATCGCGAATCTGGAATTCCTGCCGCGGCCGGTGTCTCTCCTCTTCGGACGGTTCCACCGCTTCGTGACGACCGGATTCCTGCCGGAGGTGTTCCGCGAGCAGATGCGGCTGCCGTGGTCGGCCGCGGATCAGCGCTGGTTCGATCGGCTGACGCGCGGGATCGGCCGAATGGTCGAACGGCTTCCGTTGCGGGTGCGGCGTTTCCCGTACGACGCTTGCCTCGTCGACTTCCGGCGGCGGCTGCGGAAAGGAAAACCGCTCGTCTAAGTGGTTGACCGGATTGCGGTGGTCGGCAAGGGTTGGCGTATGGCCACTGCCGACGTAATCCCTGCCGCGGAGGCAGCATGAGCAAAGCGGATGAGGTGCGCGAAGGGGTTTCCCTGACCAACCTCGACCAGGAGCTGTTCGTCGACGCCGGGGTGACGAAGCGCGACCTCGTCGACTACTTCGACGCCGTCTCGGGCCGGTTGCTGCCGGTGCTGCGCGACCGTCCGCTGTCGGTGATGCGGGTGCTGCGCGGGCAGGACGCGTTCATGCAGAAGAACCTGCCGAAGTACACGCCGGAGTGGGTGCCGCGGGCGAAACTGTGGGCGGAGAGTTCACAACGGACAGTCACCTACGGCCTGTGCAACGACCGCCGGACGCTGCTGTGGTTCGGCAATCAGCGCGCGGTCGAGCTGCATCCCGCATTGACGCGAGTGGAGCCGGTCGGCCAGACCGATCTGATCATGGACCTCGACCCGCCCGACGGCGCGGACTTCAGCGTCGCGGTGGCGGCGGCCCGGCTGGTGCGGCAGGCCTTGGCCGACGTCGGGCTCGCCGGTGCGTTGAAGACCAGCGGGTCCAAGGGCGTGCACGTGTTCGTGCCGCTGGTTCCCGGTCTGTCCTTTGAGGACGTCGCGGCCGCGACCCGGGCGGTCGGCGCGCGGGCGGAGCGGATCGATCCGCAGCTGGCGACCACCGCGTTCATCCGGGAAGACCGGCACGGCAAGGTTTTTCTCGATTCGACCCGCGCGGGCGGGGCTACCGTGGCGGCCGTTTACAGTCCGCGAATCCGGCCGGGCGCGCCGGTGTCGTTCCCGGTTCGCTGGGCGGACGCGGACAACGTCAAACCGGCGGATTTCACCGTGAAGACCGCGGTGGGGTTGCTGGGCAGCGCTGACCCGTGGGCGGAGGAATTGCCGGAGCCGCAGGAGCTTCCGGCGGATCTCGTGGCCGAGGGGCATACGATCCCGGTCGCCCGGGTCGCGGCGATGCACGAGGGCAAACGCCGGGCCCGGGCGCGACGGGAGTCAGGGGAGAGCGAGTAGATCCTGGTGGTGCACGGTGACCTCGGTGATTTGCCGGTCTTCGGGCACTGCCAGCGTCGCATCTTGTTCTCGTGCCGCGGCAACGAATCCGCGATACCAGGTGTCGATGAGTTCGCGGTGTTCCGGCCCGAGCCGCCACGGTGACGGTCTGGTGTGGACTGTCCAACCGTTCCGCTGGAACTCCGCCGCGGCGAAGGCGACGGCTTCCGGGCCCAGTTTTCCGTCTCGGCGTTGGTGGTTGTTGAAGGCCTCGTTGACTGCTTCGTCTGCCGCGCCCGAGGGCGCGAGGTGAGCTGATCCTGTCACGGACAACGTGAGCAATGCTGGACATTGAGCGTCTACACAGGACTTCACCAATCGCTGAATCTCCTCCTTGGTAAGGAGATCCAGCAACGCGGAAGCCGTCACTAAAGAAGTGCCGCTGATGTCCAGTCGGGTCACGTCAGCTCGTTCCGTCTCGACGCTGATCCCCGGGGGAAGGCTGCGCGCAGCGATCTCCAGCAACTGCGGGTCCTGGTCGTGCAGGATCCACCGCTGCGGCTTCGGAAGACGACCGCTCAACCAGCGTCCCATCGCTCCGGTCCCGCAGCCGAGATCCCGGATGACCGCCGGACTGGGCGGGAGCAACGCGACCAGGTCGGCCGCCCGGGCCGCGGTGTCGGCGGGTTCTCTGAGCGTCAGCCATTCCGGCGCGTAACCGGAAGAGTCCACTGTGGTCACAACGAACGCTCGTATCCGGCCGAAGCGGCGTGGGATTCGTGCAGCGTCACCGAAATCTGCGCCAGCCCGCGCGCGTTCTCGCCGAGTTCCCCGGCGTGGATCCGGTCCGCGAGCCGGTCGGCGATCACCTTGGCGAGGTATTCCGTCGACGTGTTGACGCCCGCGAAATCGGGTTCGTCGTCGAGGTTCCGGTAGTTCAGGTCGGCGAGCACCTCGCCCAGCCGCTGCGTGGCGAGCCCGATGTCGACGACGATGTTGTCCGAGTCCAATTCGGACCGCCGGAACGTCGCGTCGACCACGAATGTCGCGCCGTGCAAACGTTGCGCCGGGCCGAAAACCTCGCCGCGGAAACTGTGGGCGACCATGATGTGATCGCGCACGGTGACACTGAACAACGCGTTCTCCTTCAGGGGTAGGTGATCCGGTGAGCCAGTCCGCGCAGAGTTCCGTCCGCCAGTCGCGCCGCGACGTCCGGCAGTTCGGCGAAGGCGGATTCGCCGGTGACGAGGACGTCGAATGCCGGGTCCGCGAGCAGCCGCAACGCCAGCGCCATCCGATCGCCGTACCCGCGCCGCGCCGCGCGAGCAGGGGAGACGGTGCCGACCTGGCTGCCGCGCACGGTGAGCCGCCGCGAATGGAAGTTCTCGCCGAGCGGCACCGACACCTGACGGTCGCCGTACCAGCTCAGCTCGATCACCGTGCCCTCGTGGCCGAGCAGTTCCAGCGAACGCGCGAGTCCGGCGTCGGTCGCGCTGGCGTGCACCACGAGGTCGAGGTCGCCGGTCGCGGTTTCCGGGGTGGCGTAACGGATGCCGAACGCGTCCGCGACCTCAGCGCGGTCCGGGTCGGGGTCGACGAGCTGGACGTCGACGCCGGGAAACCGGGACAGCAGCCGTGCGACACTGCAGCCGACCATCCCCGCCCCGACCACCGCGATCCGGTCGCCGACCAGCGGGGCCGCGTCCCAGAGCGCGTTGACCGCGGTCTCGACCGTCCCGGCGAGCACCGCCCGCGCCGCGGGGACGTCGTCCGGCACCACCGTGACCGCCGCCGCGGGCACGACGTACTCGGTCTGATGCGGGTAGAGGCAGAACACCGTGCGGCCGGTGAGCTCAGGCGGTCCGGAAAGGACCTCGCCGACGTTCAGGTAGCCGTACTTGACCGGCCACGGAAAGTCGCCCTCCTGATACGGCGCGCGCATGATGTCCTGCTGGCTCGCGGGCACGCCGCCGCGCAATACGAGACTTTCCGTGCCGCGGCTCAACGCCGAAAATCGCGTTCGGACCAGCACTTCGTCGGCTTGTGGAGCAGCCACCTCCGCTGATCGGACCTCCCCGCCCGCGGCCGAAGTGAACCAGAAAGCCCGCACCGCCCGTGTCAAGGTTGTCCTCCGTTGCTGCCGGATCGAGGCGAAATGGCTGTCTCCACCTGTACACGAACCCCGGCCGAGCTGGGTTCAACTGTCGTCCAGCAGGCCCCCGCGCTGCTGGCGCAACTCGCGCTGCTGACGTTGCTGACCGTCACGACCGGCCTGGGCCTGGCCGGCTGGGCAGTCGGCGTCGCCTACCTCCTCGGCCTGTTAGTACTGCTCACCCAGGGTGCCTGGCGGATCCGCGTCTACCGGCTGGGCCCCGCCGACCAGGTGACCCTCGCCCGAGCGGCCCTGATCGGCACCGTGACGGCCTTGGTCGCCGACCGCCTGGGCGGGCACCCGCCGCTGGCCCTGATCGTCCCCATCGCAGCGGTCGCCCTGGCCCTGGACGCACTAGACGGCTACGTCGCCCGCCGCACCGGAACCGTCTCCGCGCTGGGCGCCCGCTTCGACATGGAGGCGGACGCTTTCCTGATCCTGGTGCTGAGCGTCCTGGCCGCCACGACGGTCGGCCCGTGGGTCCTGGCAATCGGCCTGATGCGATACGCCTTCGTCGGGGCAGCCCGCCTGTGGCCGTGGCTCCGAGCGCCGCTGCGCCCGAGCCGGGCCCGAAAGGCAGTCGCGGCCTTGCAAGGAATCGCCCTGACCGCCGCCGCGGCCGGACTCGCGCCGGTGGTTTTGGCGGGAATCGCGGTGGCGACGTTGAGCTGGTCTTTCGGTCGCGATGTGTGGTGGCTGTACCGGAACCGTGTCGTCTGAATTCCACTGCCGCGATTCTCCACGGCCGGGGTTTACGTATCGGAAACCGTGCTTCTCGCACTGTCGTGGCTCTTGTTTCCGCAGCACCGCGAAAAGGGCCAGCCGTTCGCCCCGCGCAGCTCTGTCTCAGCAGACTACCGCAGGTAGAACGACTGGCCCCGGGATGCGGTATCGGCCCCCCTCCGGCTGATCGCCAACCTCCCAAAGTCCACTCTAGCGGTGCCCGAATACCTCCGCTTAACCCGTCCGTGGTTAACCGGCGCGCATTCCTTTTCGGGGTATTTGTCGGTGAGTCAATAGTGTGGAGAATTGCGCTCGAGCTGCGGATCTCTGGTGATTAGCGATCGCAAAAAGAAACCGTACGGGGATCTTGCTGGCTCCTCCGGTCAGGGGCGGCGGGGGTCGGTGACGCGATAGCTGTCCCACAGCGGTCCGCCCGCGCGGTCGAGCACCGTGCGGGCGACAGCGCCGAGCCGTGGCGCATCGGGCGCGGCGGCGGCCAGTTGTTCGGCCAGCTGGGGGTCGTGGTCGTGGAGTTCGCGCCACAGCCATTTGCCGCTGCCCTGCCAGTGCTGTTCGGCCAGCAAGGCCAGTTGCGCGGTCTTTGTCAGCACTCGAGCGGCGATGAAGGCGATCTCGGCCGGGTCGTCGGCTCCGGTCAGGTCGTCGAGCAGGTCGGTGAGTTCGTACCGCTGAGCGTCGAGCTCGCCCGACGTCGCGGCGGCGGGGCCGGCGGTCAGCCGTTTTCGCATCTCGGCCTGCAGCCGGGAGCCGAGGCCGTCGCGATCGGCCACGAGCACTCCGTCGGCGATGAGCCGGGGGATTCCGGGCCAGCGGCGTGCCAGATTGTCGGCGCAGTAGGCCCGCAAGGTCTGTTCGTCGTGCACCAGCGCTTCCACCGGCCAGTTTTCCCAGCGAAACGAATGCCGGTACGGGGCGTCGCGGGGCTCGGTGATCACCACGAGGTCGAGATCGGACGTCGGCGTGCGCCGGTCGGTCAGCGCGCTGCCGCCGACGACCACGACCCGTGCGTCCGCGAACAACCGGTTGGCAAGCTCGCTGGCGGCGGCGACTGGCTCACTTCTCCGCGGGTCCAACGCGCGGTC
The DNA here is from genome assembly GCF_040610415.1 of Amycolatopsis sp. NPDC004079. NCBI lineage: Bacteria > Bacillati > Actinomycetota > Actinomycetes > Pseudonocardiales > Pseudonocardiaceae > Amycolatopsis > Amycolatopsis sp. NPDC004079. Next base: position 106,924 of record NZ_JBEXMH010000024.1, read on the forward strand.
CCCCTTCCGTCAGCGCCTCAGCCTTTGGCGCTCAACTGCCACGACACGCCCCACCGGTCGTTGACCCACGCGAACGGGCCGAAGCCGTAGTCGTCGAGCGGCATCAGCGTTCCGCCGCCTTCGCCGAGGGTCTCGTAGATCCGCTTGAGTTCGTCGGCCGAGTCGACGGTGACGAACAGCGAGGTCGACGGCGTGAAGTCGAAGGCGTGCTGGACGAAGCTGTCGCTGCACCGCACGCGCTGCCCGGCGACGGTGAACTCGGCCATCACGATCGTTCCCTCCGGGCCGGGGCCGCCGGCGGCGTAGCGCTCCTCGGACAGCACGGAGTCGCCGGGGAACAGCGAGGTGTAGAAGGCCATCGCCTCGGCGGCGTCGCGCTTCTGGAACATCAGGAACGGCACCAGGTCGGTCATCGGACTGCCCTTTCGCAGGTTGGGGTCAGGTCCGAACGTGGCATTGACAAGAAGTTTTGTCAAGCGCGCAGCACGACGCAGGCGAAGCCGAACGAGTGCCGGTAATCCCGGAGCCACTCGTCTCGATGTGTCGCCGCGGCGGCGAGGGCTTCGGCCTGGTCAGGGTCTTCCGGGTGGTCCAGCGCCCATTCGGTGAGGCTGCCGGTCCACGACCATTCGTAGGCGTCCAGTTCGCCGCGCGTGCTGGTGTGGCCGTGGGTCGGCGTCCAGCCCGCGGCAATCACCTGGTCGAGAAGTTCCGGCAGGTCGGGCAGGTCGCCGAAGATTTCGACGGCGGCGGGCGTTGGTTCGGATTCCCAGTAGGCGTCGCCGATCAGGGCGCGGCCGCTGGGGCGGACGTGGGCTCGCAGCGCGGCGAGGGTGTCCGTCACTCCGCCGAAGGCGTGGGTCGAGCCGATGCAGAGGACGGTGTCGAATTCGGCCGCGGCGGGGAATTCGGCGGCTGACTGCTGGTGGAGGGTCAGGCGGTCGGCGACGCCCCGTTCGGTTGCGGTGGCGCGGGCGCGCGAGAGGGCGAATTCCGAGGTGTCGACGCCGACCGCGCGGAGTTTCGGGTACGCGGCGAGGGCGCGGATGAGCCATTCGGCACCGCCGCAGCCTAGGTCCAAAACAACCGCGTTCTCGTGCGGGATGCTGCGGTCTAGCAGGCGTTGGACCTCGTCGTCGCTGATCGGGGACGCGATGGGGCGCCGGGTGTGGGCGAGTGCGGAAAGTCGTTCGCGGTTCACGCGCGCCACGCTGGCACGCGCGCCCCGAAACGCGCATCTCGTTTACGAGCGGGTGCGCATCGACGCTGACGGGGCGGTACCGAGCACGCGAGTGGCGACCCAGGCCAGGCCGTCTGCGGTCTCGGCGGGTGTGCCCGACGGCTGCATCACGTGGCTCAGCACGGTGCGGACGACGAGGTCCATGACCACGGTGAGCTGGCCGTCGTCGAGCGGCGGCGCGTAGCTGCGGACCCGGCCGCGCAGGACGGCTTTCGCTTCGGTGAGCAGGGTGCCGGCGCGGGTGGTCAGCAGTGGCAGGAATTCGTTGTCGGTGCCGTGCGTCGCGGAGGCGATGGCGCGCAGGAGGATGTTGTCGTCGGCCAGTTCGAGGACCGCGCGGACGGCGTCGTAGATCGCCTCGACCAGGTCGTCCGGATGCCGGTCGAACGCGGTGCTCACGACGGCGAGGAACCGGCGGAGCTCGTGCGAGATCATCGACTCGGCGAGCGCGGTTTTCGAGCCGATCTCGTTGTAGACGGTCTGCCTGCTCACCCCGACCAGGTCGGCCAGCCGCGCCATGGTGACCGCTGACCAGCCGGATTTCGCGGTGAGTTCGATGGCGGCGGTGATGATGGGCTGCCGGTACTGGCCGCCAGTGGGCACCGGAAGGCTCATAGCCGTCATTCTAGGCGGCCGTTTCCAACGCGAAGGCGACTGCCTCGGACCACGGCGCCCGCGCGGCGATCCGCTTGCGGTACTTCATGATGTCGCGCGGCCGGTCGACGGTGAACGCGCCGACGAGCCGGTCGCCGCGCCGGTACAGCGCGGTGAAGCCGTGCTCGGCCGGGACGGCGACGACGACCTCGTCCGCCCGCGGCGTCCCGACGAACTGGATGCGGTGCGAGTACCAATCGGACCAGAAGTACGGCACGGCGCTGAACACCCGCGCGCTCGCGGGGTCCAGCGCGTGCCGAGCCGCGGCCGCACCCTGCTCGGCCGCGTTCGTCCAGTGCTCCAGGCGCATCAGCTCGCCGTCGAACAGCGCGTTCGCCACGTGCGCGACGTCGCCGGCCGCGTAGACGCCGTGCGCGGCGGCGAGGGTGCCGTCGCAGATGACGCCGCCGTCGCGGTCGTGCAGGAGGAGTCCGCTGTCGCGCAGCCAGCCGGTGGCCGGTGCCGCGCCGATTCCCGCGACGACGAGGTCTGCCGGGAGAGTTTCGCCGGTGGACAGCTGCACGCCGGTTACCGCGCCATCTTGCGAAGTAAAGCCGGTCACCCTGGTGCCAAGCCGGAGGTCGGTGCCTGCCGTGCGATGCAGGTCCGCGCAGATCTCGCCGACTTCGGGGCCGATCGCGCGCACCAAAGGAGTGTCGAGAGCTTCCACAACGGACACGGGAAGGCCGCGTTTGCGAGCGGCTGAAGCGACTTCCGAACCGATGAAACCGGCACCGATCACGACTGTCCTAGCACCACTGTCCAATGCGGATCGAATAGCAACCGCGTCGTCCGCAGTGCGTAGCGAGTAGATGCCGGAGATCTCCTCGGTGTCCGGAAGAACCCGGGCAGTGGCTCCGGTAGCGATCACGGCTGCGTCGTAGGGGACTGTCGTGTCGCCGGTGTGGATCTCCCGGGCGATCGGGTCGAGTCCGGTCGCGGGTGTGCCCAACTGGAGTTCGACGCCGAGCTCGCGCAGGTCGTCCGCGCTGAGAAACGGTTCCACCGCAACGGGTCCGTCCGCCGCGAGGAACGCCTTCGACAGCGGCGGCCGGTCGTACGGCAGACGATCCTCCGCGCCGATGAGCACGATCCGGCCGTCGTATCCGGTCCGCCGCGCCGATTCGACCGCTCGCAATCCCGCCAGCGACGCGCCGACCACCGCGAGCGTCATGACACCAGTTTCAGCGCGAGCACCGGGCAGGCGTCGACTGCCGCGGCGAGGTCGGTCCGGTGCTCCTCGCCGGGGTTGCCGTCGAGCACGACGACCGTGCCCTCGTCGCCCACCTCGAAGAAGTCCGGAGCCATCGCCTCGCACATGCCGAGGCCGTCGCACTTGTTCACATCCGCTTCGATCCGCATCACACACTCATCCTTCCGGGAGCGACGAAGTCGACCTTTTCCCTTACCCCGCAGTCGGGACAGCACCAGCTGTCCGGAATGGACGACCACGGCGTACCGGCCGGGAAGCCTTCACGCGGGTCGCCGCGCTGCTCGTCGTAGACGTATCCGCAGCCGGGGCACATCCCGCCTTCGCTGGCGTCACCGCGCACGTCGTCCGGTGCGGAAACCGTTTCGGGAGCGGAAGAGCCATACCGGGCAAGGACTTTCTCCCGCTTCGACGGCTGGATGTTCGCCCGGCTGATGTCGCCCTCGAAGTGGTTGAGCACCCGCTGGTCCATCACGCGCCGCCACAACGGCGGGAACAGCGCGAGCACGATCATCCCGGCGTACCCGGTCGGCAGCACCGGGGATTCGGCGAAGTCGCGCAGGGTCTGGTAGCGGCGCGTCGGGTTGGCGTGGTGATCGCTGTGCCGCTGCAGGTGATACAGCAGGACGTTGGTCGCGATGTTGTTGGAATTCCAGCTGTGGCTGGGATCCACGCGCTCGTACCGGCGGCGCTCCGGCGGGCCGACCTTCTGCCGCCGCATCCCGTAGTGCTCCATGTAGTTCACGACTTCCAGCAGCGAGAACCCGATCACCGCCTGGATCACCAGGTACGGCAGGATCCCGACGCCGAGCCACGCCACCATCGCGACCCACAGCACCGCGGACATCAGCCACGCGTTGAGCACGTCGTTGCCGATCCGGAACGGATGCTTGTCGCGGCGGGCGTACCGCTTGCGCTCCAGGCCCCACGCGGATTTCAGCGAACCGAACACCGTGCGCGGCCAGAACCGGTAAAAGCTTTCGCCGACGCGGCTCGACGCCGGGTCCTCGGGAGTCGCGACACGCACGTGGTGCCCGCGGTTGTGCTCGATGTAGAAGTGCCCGTAAAAGCTTTGCGCCAGCGCGATTTTCGACAGCCAGCGCTCGTGGCTTTCCTTCTTGTGGCCGAGTTCGTGCGCGGTGTTGATGCCGATCCCGCCGATGCAGCCGATCGAGATCGCCAGCCCGATCTTGTCCACAACGGACAGTTCGCCGCGCGCGATCAGCCAGAACGCGAAGACGAACCCGACGTACTGGATCGGCAGGAACAGGTAGGTGATCCACCGGTAGTACCGGTCCTGTTCGAGCCGCTCGATCACGTCGTCCGGCGGATTGCTCCGGTCGAGGCCGGCGACCAGGTCGATCGCGGGCACGATCGCCAGGATCACGATCGGCCCGATCCAGAACCAGACGCCCCAGCCGGTCGCGGCGTGCAGGCCGATCGCGAGGAACGCGAGCGACGGCACGACCAGCCCGATCAGCCACAGGTACCGCTTCTTGTCGGTCCAGCGTTCGGTCGACCCCAGCGGCACCGTGCCGGTTATCTCGCTCATCGCGCCCTCCTCCGTTGGCTGGCTTTACACGAAGGTAGGTCATGTACACCTCGATTGACAAGAGGAGATGAAATGTAAAGTTGCCACGGCTGGGTGAATCCGCAGGCGGAGCGGTCAGCGAGCCGCGGTCACTCCGCGTCGATCGACAGCAGCTGGTGTCCGTCCCAGGTGAAGCGGGCAGTGGTGACCGCGTCGTCGCCGTCGGCACCGGTGATGAGCTGGTGGATCCCGATCCCGCTGAGTTCCGCGTAGACGCACCATTCGTGGTCGGACGTGAGCATGAGGTCCAGGTCCAAGGCGGACAAGAGGGCGAACACCTGGCCGCGGTTCGTCGTGTCGACGCCGACGAAGACCTCGTCGAGAAGGATGACCCGGGGCGCCTCCGGCACGGCCTGGTAATGCGCGGCGACAGCGGCGAAGAGCGGCAGGTGAAGGGCGATGGCCTTCTCCCCGCCGGACAGCGCGCCGTGCAGTTTCCGGGTCAGCGGCTGCCAGCCCTCGCCGTTGGCCCGGTCGACCTTCACCACGAACCGGTGCCACGCGGTGTAGTCGAAGACCTTGGCCAGCTGCTGCTCCCAGCCGGTGGCGGTGTCGTCGGCCTTGGCCTCCTCGATCCGGTCGCGGAAGAACTGGTGCAGGGATTCCCGATCGGCCGCGGTCAGCCGGACCGGATCCTTCAACAGGAGGTCGCGGGCCGCCTTCGTGCCGGGCGGAAGGTCGGTGGCGACCTGCCAGACCAGCCGGACCGCGACCTTCGACGCGGTGCGCACCTGCTCCAGCCGGTTGTTCATGTTCTCGACCAGTTCGTTCGCCTGGCGGATCCGCGCGGCGAGGTGCCGTCGCGTGTCGCCGGTGAGCGTCTGGTCGAAGAGTTCTCGCTCCCGCTCGGTGATCTCGCGGCGGCTTTCCTCGGCTTCCGCGTGCAGGATTTTCAGCAGTTCGGCCGCCCCGACCCGGATCCCGTCCACCACGGCGGTGAAGATCTGCACGTCCTCGTCTGTTTCGAGGTCGAGGTCGGCACGGGTGTGGAGGACGTCCCGGCACGTGTGCATGGACTCGGACAGCCGGTGCAGCGCGTCGCCGATGTTGCTCGGGGAGTGCGGGACACTCGGCCAGGCAGTGGCTACCAGCCGTGCGGCATCCAAAGCAGCGCGCACGCCGTCGCTTGAGCCGAGGACGGTCTCGAATCGCTCAAGGTCACCCAGGCCGCTGTCCGCGGGAAACACCCCGGACGCCAGCCTGCGGAAGCGGAGCGCTGCCGCATCGCGAGCGGCTACCGCTTTCTTGTGTTCGGCCGCGTCCGTCTCCTGGCGGTTGCGCCATTCCCCGACCTCGATCGCCAACTCGGTATGCCGGCTTTGCGTGGACTTCCGCGCGGTTTCGAGTTCGTCGAGGTGCCCGCGAAGCTTTTCGATCTTGGCCGCGACCTCGCGATACTCGACGCCGGCGGTGCTGTCTACTGCTTCGAGGGTCGCGGCTAGCTCCCCGTACTCCTCCTCGGCCTCCTGCGCTTCTTCTGCCCGCTGACGGGCATCGCCGGCAGACCGGTCCGCCTGCGTGGCCAAAGAGGAGAGCACCTGCCGCGCCGAGCGCAGTCCGTCGTGGCTTTCCAGCCAGTTCTCGCACGCGGTGCGGAACGCGCGGGTGGCCGAGGCCAGATTCGCCAGCGCGGCCCGTTCGGCGGGCATCCCGTATTCGGCGGCGCAGGCGGTCAGCGTCCGCAGGGCATCCGCGACCTCGCGTTCTCGCCTGCCGACCCGATCGATGCGCTCGCGCACGAGCCGATCGGCTGCGGCGAGCCCGATTTCCGCTCGGTCGAGGTGCCTGGCGGCGGTGTTGAGGACAGTGTGCGGAGGCAGGCTCGCTCGCTCGTCGCGCACGGTTCCCCGGCGTCGGGACAGCGCGGACAGTTCCGTCTCGACGTCGGCGATTTCCGTGCCCAGCAAAAGAATTTCGTTCCGCAGTTCCTCGATCCGCAGCTCGCGAGCGCGTCGGCGGGCCGCCGCGCCGATGTAGGCCGGGCGCTCCTTGTGCCAGCTGCCGGTGAGGTTTCCGAGCCGCCACGATCCGTCCGCCCCGATCGCGGCGGGGCCTGCGGCCGGCAGCACGTCGCCGAAGCCCACCGAAGCGAGCAGCCTGCGCATCACGGGCACCGGGACCTCACCGTCGGGCTCGGGGGAAAGGACGTCCGCGAGCGAACGTCCGGCCGCCGCGGGCAAGGAGTCCGGGTCGGCGAAGACGTCGTGTTCCTGGACCTCTCCGCGCGAGCCGACCCAAGCGTCCAGCAGTCCCGCGCCTTCGAGAGCGGCTTCGATTCCGGCACGGTCGCTCTCCGGACTGGCGGCGGAGAAGTCGACAAGCCGCCACAACGGCGCACCGGTCATCCGCGTCCGATCAGCGGTGCGGGTCGGCGGCGCGGGCGGGGGAAGGTCTTTCTCGGACTGGAGCCGGGCGATCTCCGCGCCGCAGTCGTCCCGTCGCCGCCGCAGTTCGGCCGCCCGCGCTTCGCGGGAAGCTTCCTGCCGTGTGATGTCCTCCAACGCCGTGTTGACCGCGCGCTCCGCCTCGGCGTTCAACGCCCGCTCTGATTCGAGGAGGTCCAGCAGCAACTCGGGCTCGGGAAACGGCAGTTCCCGGCAGGCACTTGCCCACGCGAGCACATCGGTTCGCAGCTGTTCCAACGCGGCTGTCCGCTGCTCCGCGGCAAGATCCAGTTCCTCCTTCGCCGCGGAGAACGCCGACCTCGCTTGCTCCAGTTCCTCCTCCGCCTGGCCTCGTCGCTCGACGGCGCGCTCGTGGCCGTCCAGCCCTTCCTCGACCGCCCGCAGCTGCTCCTCACGGCTTTGCCCGGCGGCGCGCAGCAACGGCCGGGCCTTGGCCGGGTTGTCGCCGTCCAGCTGCGCCGCGATCTCGCCGTGCACGCTGGGCATCCCGGCGCGCACGGCGGCCTGCCGGGTTTCGTCGGCCAGGTTCCGTACGTGCTCCGTCCGGCGGCGGACGTCTTGTTCCGCGATGTTCCTGTCTCGCTCGTCTTCCTCCGCTGCCTTTTTCTTCCGGCTGGACTCGGTCAGCAGCCGCTCCGCCCGGGACTTGGCTTCGCCAGTTCGCCTGCGAAGAAGTTCCAGTTCGGACCCGCGCTGGTATGCCTCGCTCTCGATCAGCCCGGTCTTGCGAGCCGACGAGGTGCGGATCTGCTTGGCCAGTTCTTCGATCTGCTGCTCGGCGGCTTCCTTTTCCCGCGTCGCGGTTTCGTACCGGGCCGCTGACTCGTGCGCTGTCGAGGCTCGCTTCTCCATCTCGGTGGTGGCTGAGGTGAGCGTGCCCGCGCCGGCGCGCAGCACTCGCTGGGCGTACGTCCGTTGCCGGGCAGCCAGCGCGCGGGTCGATTCGACCAGCTCCTCCAGCTCTTTCAGCCGCTCGTGATGTTTGTCCAGCCTCTCGAAACCCTCGGCGAGGTCGGCGATTTCCTGCTGGCCCAGCGGCGGGAGTGCCTTGGAAAGCAGATCGGACAGCATGCCCGGGTCCAGCCGCTGCGACAGCTTCGGCATGCGCAACTGGAGCAGCGCGAGGATCAACGCGTCGAACCGCTGTTCGCTCAGCCCGGGGAAAAGCGTGGTGCGGACTTCGGCCCGGTAGTCGGTCGCGTTCCCGTAGAGCGTGCCGTCGGCGCCGAGCCGTTGTTCGAGCACCTGGCGGGTCAGCGGCTGACCGGAATCGTTGACCAGGCTGAGTCCGCCGGGGACCCCGATCCGCTGGGACGTCGTGAAATAGTCCGGGTGCACGGCCGAGGTGCGGGAACTGGCCTGGAGCCGTGCGCCGCAGGTGAACCACCCCTCGGGGGTTCCCGGGAAGCGGAACTCCAGCCAGACGTATCCGACCCGGGTCACGCCGGTCGCGCCTTCGCCCATGAGGTTCCAGTGCATCGTGCGCTCGCCGGTGCCGAACGTGGACAACCTGTTCGCGCGGAGGCTCGCGTCGAAGAGGAACGGAAGGAGCAACTCGAGCGCCTTCGACTTGCCGCTGCCGTTCGGGCCCCGGAGCAGGAGCCGGCCGTGGTGGAATTCGAAGACCTCGTCGTAATACCGCCAGATGTTCAGGATCCCGGCGCGCGCCGGTTGCCAGCGGTCCGCCTGACGGGAGAACGGGTCCTCGGCATGCCGGGGGAGTTCGGTGACCGTCATCCTGACGCTCCTTCGGAATCGGCGGTCCGGGCCTCGCGGACGGTGTAGCGCGCCGCCGCCGGAAGCGGCCGGACGATTCCGGAAGACAGCTGCGCCAAACCGAATGCCATCAGCACCTCGATCGCGTCGGCGGCCAGCCGCTCGGCGCCGTCCGGACCGCGATATCCCTCGGCCCATCGGGGAAAGCGGCTGAGCAGCTCGCCCGCCTGGATCCGCAGCTGCTCGACAGTGACCGGACCAGTGAGCGTTTCCAGCAAGAGAAGTGCGGCCACCTTCGCGTTGCCCGCGTCGTCGGGGAACCGAGAATCCGTCGCGACGCTCTCGACGTCCACCAGCAGCACGCCCTCCGCCCGCTCTTCCAAGACAAAGCCGCCTTGTTCGGCGGCCCGGCGGAGCAGCTGCCGTCCGGTGGGCGAGGCGAGGTACGCGCGTTCGGCGTCGCTGAGGTCGTCGAAGTAGAGCACGGGGTCGTCGACCAGCCGGCGGAAAACCGAGTGCCGGAGCCACAGATTGCGCTGCACCTCCGATTGCCCGGGGCGATCGCTGTGCGCGCTGGAGACGCCGTAACGACGTTCGCGGGAAACCGCGGCGAGGAGCTCCTCGAAGCGAAGCGCGACTTCGTCAAGCGGCACCTCGAGCCGAGAAGGCCCGATCGGCGCGGACAACAATCGCAGCACCAGCGTGCCGTCGATCTGGTACAGCACCTTGGCTTCGGCCGATTCGACGAACGATTCGGTCGAGCCGTCGACCGCGTCGAGGACGCCGTAGTGCTCCAGCAGCCGGAGGACGTCGACCAATGCCCTTCGTTCTTCGCGGCTGGCGGTGTCCAGCGTCGTGATCGCTTCGTCGGCGGCGGTGGCTTGAACCACTCGCTTCGCGAGCAGCCCGATGGTGGTCACCGGCGTCGCGAGCAGCTCGGCCGCGGTAACGCACAACAGCACGTAACGTCGCCGGTCGAACGGAGCTTTGCCGGAGCGGAGCCGGCGCAGCGGCCGACGCGGGTCGTCGGCTATCCGCACCTTGGCCAGGCGCGCGTAACCGAGCCGCGGCTCGATCGTCAAGGCCCAGCCGCAGTAGTAGTCGAACCATTGCCGGATCGGCTCGCCGCGCCGCCGGATCAGGTCGAACGCGTCCGGCTTGCCGCGTTCGGTGATCAGCGGGGCGGCGAGGAGCTGACGGATTCCGAGCGCGACCTCCTCGCGCTCGGCCGCGGCCAGCTGATTCGCCAGCTGGCTCATGATCCGCCGCCTCCGCTCGCCCGCCGGGCCTGGCTGCTGCCCGCGGTGCGGATCTCGATCTCGTAGTCGGGGCCGTGGAAGAGCCCGCGCGGAGTGGAGAGCCTTGCGACGGCTCCGTCGGCCGACGGTCGGAGCAGAATCTCGATCCGGCCGTCGGAAGTCGTGCTCTGGCGGACACCGCCTCGCCCCGGGGCGGTTCCGAGGGCGCGGCCGAGCAGGTCGAGCAGCCTTTCGAACACGGCGTGGTCGAGCCTGCCGAAGGCGGAGAGCCGGATCGGCCCGCCGGTGTCGAGCAAGTCCCAGGCGGCTTCCAGCTCGGCTCGCTCCGCACGGGCCTGTTCCGCCCTCGCTGCCTTGATCGCGGCGACGTCGCGGACCTTGCCGGTGCGGCTGAACCGTTCGGTTTTCCCCGAGGTGCGCAGCAACGGGGAGACCTCGACCGGCGGAGCTTCTTCCCAGGAGGTGCTCGAGCTGATCAGCTCGGGATCGGGATGGGCGAGATGCGCGTGCCGAGCCGGGCTGAGCCCGAAGACCGTCGACCACAACCGGTGCAGGTCGCCCTGCGCGGGGACGACGGCGAACCACCTGGCCAGCTCGCGGAAATCGGCCGCCGCGTTGCTGGCCCGGCGTCGTGACTCGGTGATCCGGTCGAGGACTTGCAGCAGCGTGATGATCGCGCGCCGGGCGACGACATGCAGGTGCTCGGCCCGGGGCGTCGACCCGTCCGACGGCAGGAACCAGGCGCGGAGTCCGTCCCATCGAGCCCGGCGACGCGCCAGCCATTCAGGACCGGGATCGGCTCCCGACAGCCGGGGGAGATCCGCCCCGACCAGCGCGCGCTGGTGCATCAGCCCGGCCCCGCGGTCTTCGACCCGCTGGATCCGGACGCCGATCGTGTGCCTCCGCTGCTCCAGATCGGTCAGGAATTCCTCGAGATAGGCCACGGTGGACGCCTTGACCTCGTGGAAGGTGGCGAGGGTGGTTCCTTCCGAACGCAGCAGCCGCTGCAGTTCGCCGTTGAACTGCTTGGTGTTCGCGCGCAATGCTTCGAGATGGCTTTCCAGTTCGGTCAGCGCGGTGAACACCCGGCGATCCGAACCCGCGTCCAGTTCGCGCGCCAGGTCGGCGAGCCGGTCGGCGATCGCGTCGAGAACCGCTGTCTGCAGCGCTCCGGCCGACGCGAGCATGCTCATCGCGTGCACGACGCCGGCGAACGCGGCTTCGCCTTGCCGCGTCAGCGAATACTGCAGGTTGCGCCGCTCGTACTCGGCGGCTGAGCGGTAGTTCTCCGAATGGTTCTGGACGATGTCGACGAGATGCCACGCGTGAAGCTGTTCCAGCGCGCGCCGGAGTTCCTCGTCTTCGAGCGCCTCGAGCCAGCCGACCGAACGCAGGCGGGCCCGGACGTCGTCCACTCCGAGGGAAGTCTCCAGCCGCTCGTTCGCCTCGCCGAAAGCGTGCAGCACCGACACGTACAGCCCGGCCAGGTCTCCGCTGGTGAAGCGGAACATCTCAGGCGGGACACGGATCGGGTCCATGCGTCCTCCTGCCATCGTCACCGGCAACGGTACGGGAGGGCACCGACACTTCAGCGGTTTGGCCGCGCTGGCCTCGATGAGGTTTCTCGGCGGCGCTGTATGCGGCGGACCGCGCCAGCCCCGCTCCAGCAGAAGTCCGTGAGGGGAACCCTCACGGACTCTGATTCCCAATGCGGAACTTAAGCCGCGTGACCTCGGCCCACTGGCCGTCCACAAAGGACGTCAATAGTGCCGACCTGCTCGATTTGTCACCCTGTGACCGGGTCTTGAAGTCCGTGAGGGACTCCTTGAGGGAATCTGATTCCCTCAAGGAGTCCCTCACGGACCACAACCCGGCTTCCGCTCCCGGGTCTGGGCCGACGGCGACGTGCGTTCAACCGGATCGAGCAGCCTGAGCTGTGGAAACACGCCGGAAGCACGGCCGCATCACAGCCTTAAGTTCCTGGCATTGACTCTGAGTCCCTCAGGGCTCCCCTCTCGGACCTCCGCATCACGCCCCGGACCCGGCCGCGGCGGAGACAGGTGCTCGATGATCTCGTCCAAAAGGCTGTCCGCGACGCGCTCTTCCGGCACCGTTTTTCCTTGCTCAGCCAGGTGATTCGCCAGTTCCGGATCCCAGGGAACCGGGGTCGCCCGTCCCGTCGGAGGGCCGTCGGCGACCGCGGCGAGGTAGTCGGCGCTCGTCATCCGCCAGGGCTTCGCACCGGTTCGGGCTACGACATTCGCGGCGATTCGCAGCCCGTCGCCATCGAAATCACCGTGGTAGTAAAGAACTGTTCCGATTTTCGCCAGCTGCTTCAACAAGGCGACTCCGGCGCTGCTCGGCCAGCCGGAGGTGCACATCAGCGGAGGACAGGAACTGCCGAAGCGAGCCAGCGCGAGGGCCAGCACGCTGGGATTCTCGAACACCCAGACCGCGCTCGGCGCGGCTGTCAGCCTGCTGCCGCGGAGCTGCTGCAACGTCAAGACTGCCGCGGTTCCCGCGTCGCGGCACGCGTCGAGGATCCGGCCGACGACGTGGTCGCCGGGGAGCCGGAGCCCGGCCGCGAGCACGGTTGACGACAGTTCGTCGTCGGCGATGCCCGCTCGTTCCCACAGCGCTCGGCGTTCCGGCGCGTCCGCCGGCGGCGGCACGTCGTAGATCGCGGTCAGGGCTTTGAGGACGAGATTCGCGGTGCGGGTGCCGTCGTCCAGCGCATGAGTCGCGTCGAGCACGGAATCGGCGAATACCGGCAGCGGCACCCCCGTGGCCGGCAGTTCGGAAAGCACGCGCAGCGCGTGTTCGAGTTCGAGCCGGGTGCGTTCGATCGAGCTCTCGATCAAGCCCGCCCGGCGAATGCCCGCCGTCCAGGACCGCAAGGCCGGTTGTGCGGTGACCACGGGATGGCCGTCCAGCCAATCCCACAGACCCGCGCGGGCCTCAGCGGCTGTCCGGCGATCCTCGGCGCGGTTGCCGATCGGGCCGACCAGCCTCGCGACGACTTCGCGCGCCCCGGCTCCGACGGCTTCGCGAAGGGCCTCGTCCAGCCGGGCAAGGGCGATGTTCGTGTACTCGCCGGGAAACTGTGCCAGGCCGAGCAGGTCGGCGACGGCCGTTTGCTGCTCGGAATCGAGCGGGCCGACCCGGACGCGGCTGACCGGAAGTCCGGACGAGAGCCTGGCGTGCACCACTTGCCACACCGGAGCCAGTGCCGCGGGAAGCTGGCCGACGGGGTCCACTGTGGCGAGTGTAGGGGTCGTGAGCGGCAATACCGGTTCAGGCGCTCACGAGACGCGCGCGTGCCGCAGCACCTCGACCACCGGGTCCAGCCGCGTGTCGGCGGTGCGCCGGATCAGGAACGTGGTCAGCGTGGCGGCCAGATCGTCGACCGGCAGGACCGCGCATTCGTTCGGGTCCAGTGCCAGCGCCGTCGCGGATTCGACCGGCGCGAGGGTGAAGCTCTTGGTGCTGCGCAAGAAGATCAACAGCCCGCTGACGTCGGAGAACTGCGCCTCCGGATCGACCAGCACGCCCTTGGCGGCGAGCTGCTCGGCCCGCCGGGAGCCGAGATCCCAGTGCCGCGGACCCTGCAGATACTGGAATCCGCGCAGGTCGGCGAGGGTGAGCGAGGTCCGGTCGGGGAACCGCGACGCGTCCACCACGGCACCGAGCGGTTCGCGGTAAAGCACGATCGTGGACAGCCGGTCGTCGGAAGTGCCCAGGTGCGACACAGCGAGGTCGAGCGAGTTGCTGAGCAGCGCGGATTCCATCCCGAGCGATGGCATCTGCCGCAACGTGAACCGGTAGGAGCCGTCCAGTGCGCGGATCGATTCGCTGAGCTGGCGGCGGTGCGCGGGATTGAGCACGTCGGGGATGGCCAGGCGGACGTCGGCGCGCTGGTCGCGGGTGCGCATCCGGGCCGGAATGGCGTCGAAGCCCGAAACGACCGATTCGGCGAGCGGCAGCAGCGCCTCGCCTGCCTCGGACAGCCGGGTGTGGTGGGTGGAGCGGTCGAACAGCGGCTCGCCCAGTTCGCGTTCGAGGTCGCGAATGCGCTGGCTGAGCGGCGGCACGGACATGTTCAACGCCCGCGCCGCACGGGTGAAGTTCAGCTCGCGCGCGACCGCGAGGAAGTACCGCAGGTGGTGAATCTCCACGCTGAGCAGCGTACCCACGGTGTTATCACCGTGGTCATACCGATCTGATGCACTCGGTCATTCCCTTCTGGTGAGCAAGCGCTTAGCGTCAGTGCTGAAGCAAAGATCGTCAACGGGAGGACCGCGAAGATGGATGCCACCGGACCGCTTTCCGGGGTTAAGGTGCTCGACCTGTCGTCCGCGGTGATGGGCCCGTACGCCACGCAGATCCTCGGCGACTTCGGCGCCGACGTGATCCGGGTCGAACCGCTGCGCGACGTCGCCCGGCACTCGCCGGCCAACACCGGCCGCACGCCCGGCATGGCCCCGCTGTACATGCAGGTCAACCAGAACAAGCGCAGCATCGAACTCGACCTCAAGGACCCCGCCGGCCGCGAAGACCTCTTCGCCCTGCTCGCCGACGCCGACGTCCTCGTCACCAACATGCGCGCCGCCGCGCTCGACCGGCTCGGTCTCGGCTACGAGCAGCTGCGCGAACGCTTCCCCCGCCTCGTCTATGCCCACGCCCAAGGCTTCGCGCCCGGCTCGTCGCGCGCCAACCGGCCCGCCTACGACGAGGTCATCCAGGCCACGTCCGGCCTGGTCAGCCTGCAGGACCGGGCGGGCGGCACGCTGCAGTTCGTCCCGACCTTCATCGCCGACAAGACCGCCGCGCTGTACCTGCTCAACGGCGTGCTCGCCGCGCTCTTCGACCAGCAGCGCACCGGCAAGGGTCAGCAGGTCGAACTGGCGATGGCCGACGCGATGATCGCGGTCAACCTGGTCGAACACCTCGCTGGCGACGTCTTCGTCCCGGCCGCCGGCGACGTCGGCAACCCGCTTTCGCTCAGCGACACGCACGCGGCCATGCGCACGGCCGACGGCGGCGCGATTTCCGCGGTGCCCTACACCAACGACGCCGTGCGGACGCTGCTGATCGGCGCCGGCCTCGACGACGCCGCGGCCGATCCGGCCTGGGACTCCCCGGTGATCGACCGGGAGATTTTCACCGCGGGGGTGGAGAAGGTCTTGGCCAACTCCGCCAGCCGCACCACCGCGGAGTGGGAGGAGTACCTGACCTCCCGCGACATTCCGTACGCGGTCGTCGTCGACATCGCCGACCTGCCGACCGACCCGTACGTGCGGGAAGTCGGGCTGATCACCGAGCGGGAACACCCGACCGAGGGGACGATCCGCGTAGTGGAGAGCCCGCTGCATTTCTCGCGGACCCCGGCCGGGTTCCGCAGGCACGCCGAACGCGCCGGAGCGAGCACCGCCGAAGTCGTCGGAGCCGTACGCACCACTGAAGGGGTTTGATCGATGGATCTCGAACTGTCTAAAGAGGACCTCGCGTTCCGGGATGGATTGCGGGAGGTGTTCCTCGGCGCGATTCCGGAGGAAATTCGCAAGCGCAGCGCACTCGGCCTGATCACGCGCGACGACATCGTCACGAGCCAGCGGATCCTGAACGAGCACGGTCTCGCCGTGCCGCACTGGCCGACGCAGTGGGGCGGCCAGGACTGGACCCCGACGCAGTCCCACATCTACGCCTCCGAACTGCAGCGCAACGCGGTGCCGCAGCCGCTCGCCTTCAACGCGAGCATGGTCGGCCCGATCATCGCCGAGTTCGGCAGCGAGGAGCAGAAGCAGAAGTTCCTCCCCGCCACCGCGAATCTCGACATCTGGTGGTCGCAGGGCTTCTCCGAGCCGGAGGCCGGTTCGGACCTCGCCGGGCTGCGCACCACCGCGAAGCTCGACGGCGACCACTACGTCCTCAATGGACAGAAGACCTGGACCACGCTCGGCCAGTACGGCGACTGGATGTTCGTGCTCGCGCGGACCAACCCGGACGCGCCGCGCAAGCAGCAGGGCCTGTCCTTCCTGCTGCTGGACCTGAACACGCCGGGCATCGAGCGCCGTCCGATCAAGCTGGTCGACGGGTCCGCCGAGGTCAACGAGTTCTTCTTCGACAACGTGGTGATCCCGGCGGAGAACCTCGTCGGCGAGGAGAACAAGGGCTGGACGTACGCGAAGTTCCTGCTCGGCAACGAGCGCAACGGCATCGCCCAGGTCGGCACCGGACAGCGGATCTTCGCCGACCTCGCCGCCGCGGCCGCCGATCTGCCCACTGAGGACGGTCCGCTCGCTGACGACGCCGAGTTCCGCGCCGCCATGCACACCGCGAAGACCACGCTGCTCGCGCTCGAAGCGACTCAGATGCGGGTGACCGCTGCGTCGGAAAACGGCCAGCCGAGCCCGGTGTCGTCGCTGCTGAAGATGGAGGGCACGCAGACCCTGCAGGCGCTCACGAAGCTGCGCATGCGCGCGGCCGGTTCGGACGGCATGCTGCTGGACACCGAGTCGCCGGTGCAGGCCGACGAAGCCGCCGTGGTGGCTGCGGCGCAGTACCTGAACCAGCGGAAGCTGTCGATTTTCGGCGGCTCCAACGAAATCCAGCGCGGCGTCATCGCGAAGACGATCCTCGGTCTGTAAGGGACGGCGACTCATGAACCTCGAATTCAACGAAGACCAGAAGCTGCTGTTCGAGACCGTCGACACGGCAGTCGGCCGCGGCTACCCGGCAGGCGGCCGCGCGGCCGCGACGAGCAGCGAACTCGGCTGGAACGACCAGGTCTGGAACACCCTCGGCGAGCTGGGTCTCGCCGGCCTCCCGATCTCCGCCGACCACGACGGCGCCGACGCCGGCCCGGTCGAGGTCTACGCCACGCTGGAGGCGATGGGCAAGCACGCGGCGGCCGAACCGCTGCTCGACGGCGTGTTCCTGCCGTCGTGGATCATCGCCGAACTGGGCACTGACGACCAGGTCAAGGCGCTGCTGCCGGTGCTCGCGGCCGGTGGCACCACGATCGCGGTCGCGCACGCCGAGCCGGGACGTCCGTGGGGCGTCGCGCCGTCGGTCGCGGCGGCCGGTTCCGCGCTGACTGGCGTGAAGTCGCCGGTGCGCAACGCCGATCAGGCCGACAAATTCCTGGTCACCGCGGTCGACGAGAACGGCCGCACCGGGGTGTACCTGGTCGAGGCGACCGCTGAAGGCATCACTCGGGTCGACGGCCGGGCCGCGGACTGGGGTCACACGTCGCAGGTCGAATTCGCTGGTACACCGGCGGTTCTGCTCGGCACCGCGGACTCCGACGCCCCGGCTGCGTTGCGTCGCGCGTTCTCGCGGGCGCGGATCGCGGTGACTGGCGAGGCGATCGGCCTGATGGAGACCGGGCTCGCGATGACCGTCGAATACCTCAAGACCCGCAAGCAGTTCGGCGTTCCGCTGGCGGCGTTCCAGGCGCTCGTGCACCGTGCCGCCGATCTGTACGCGAAGGTCGAGCTGGCTCGTTCGCTGGCGCTGTGGGCCACCGCGACGGTCGAGGCGTACGACAAGGGTGCGTCCACAGTGGACCTCGACGCCGTGGCCGACGACGCGTTCGTGTTCGTGTCCGACGCGGCGACCGCGACCGCCGAGGAGATTGTCCAGCTGCACGGCGGGATCGGAATGACTTACGAATCAGAGGTCGCGCACCACGCGGCGCGGCTCATTGCCATTACGGAGAGTTACGGCGGAGTGAGCGCGGCCCGTCGCCGCGCGCTAGCGTCGGACGCGTTGCTGACGCCGCCGAGTGCGCTGCTCAACAACGCGGACGCGGTCACCGCCTGAGAAAGGAGCGCGCCATGCCGGTCGTCGCGATCGTCGGCGCTGGGGTCATCGGAGTTTCGTGGGCTCGGCTGTTCGCCGAGGCGGGCTGGACGGTGCGCGTCACCGATCCCCGCCCGGACCTGCGGGAAATCGTCGCTCGAGACCTCGCCGGGCTGCCCGCCACGGCAGTCGCGGACCTCGCGGAAGCCGCTGCCGGGGCCGACTTCGTCCAGGAGTCGGGCCCGGAGCGGATCGAGCTGAAGCGGGAAATGTTCGCGACGCTCGCCGCCGCCACGCGCGACGACGTAGTACTGGCGTCCTCCTCGTCGTCGCTGTTGCCCTCGGTGATCGCCGAGGGCAACGCGGCGGCCTCGCGGATTGTGATCGGGCACCCGTTCAACCCGCCCGAACTGATGCCGCTGGTCGAGGTGGTGCCCGGGGTTTCGACCTCCGAGGAGACCGTGACGAAGGCTGTCGAGGTCTACCGGGGGCTGGGCAAGAAGCCGATCACGTTGAAGAAGGAAGTGCCCGGCTTCGTCGGGAACCGGCTGCAGAAGGTCTTCAACGATCAGGCGATGTACCTCGTGCAGCAGGGCGTGATCTCCGCGGCGGACCTGGACGAGCTGGTCAAGGCCTCGCTCGGGCCGCGGTGGGCGACCATCGGGCCGTTCGAGAGCATGCACCTCGGCGGCGGCCCGGACGGGATCCGGCACCTGGTGACCCACGTCGGCTCGCAGATGAAATTCGAGATCGGCCGCCCGGACCGGGAGCATCTCGACGCGGTGATCGACGAGGTCGAACAGACCTACGGCACCGCGGACACTTACTCGTCGCGGGTCGAAGCGCGAGACGGTCGTACCCGCGCGCTGCTGGACGCGCTGGAGAAAGAATGACTCTCACCGAGCAGCTCGAAGCCGCGCTCGCCAAGCCAGCCGCCACCGACGAGTACGACCCGCACCAGCCGCTGGCCGATCTCCTTGGCTCAGTCGGCCTGCAAGAATCCGACGCCGGAGGCCGGATCGAATTCACCGGAGCCGACCCGGTCCTGCCGGGCGCACTGCGCCTGGCCGGGGCGACTTCCATCGCGCTGGCGGCGAAATCCGTCGCGGTGGCGAAGATCTGGCAGCTGCGCGGCGGACGCGGGCAGGACATTTCGATGGACCTGAGGACCGCGCCGCACCGGCTGTGCCCGTTCTACGACAAGAAATGGGAACTGCTCGACGGCTACCCGCAAGGCGACCCGGCGCGCGTTGATCCTGCCTTCGGCACGGATCGGTTTTACTCCACTTCGGACGGACGCTGGGTGCACCCGATCAGCCCGTATCCGAAACTGCGCAACGACGCGGCCGCGCTGCTCGGTGTTCCGGAGCGGGATGCCTTGGTGCAGCAGGCGATCTCGCAGTGGAACTCGTTCGAGCTGGAGGACGCCGCCGAGGCCGCTGGCGTCATCATGCCGGTGGTGCGCACGACCGAAGAGCTGATGGCGACCGAGCAGTACCAGTCAGTGCTGTCGACGATGCCGCCGGTGATCGTCGAGCGGATCGGCGACAGTCCGCCGGAACCGTTGCACC
Source organism: Amycolatopsis sp. NPDC004079 (assembly GCF_040610415.1). Taxonomy (NCBI): domain Bacteria; kingdom Bacillati; phylum Actinomycetota; class Actinomycetes; order Pseudonocardiales; family Pseudonocardiaceae; genus Amycolatopsis; species Amycolatopsis sp. NPDC004079. The sequence goes on from NZ_JBEXMH010000024.1 coordinate 126,373, forward strand.
CCAACCCTTCTACGCCGCTCGAAGGAGTGCGCGCGCTGGGTCGGGCACACATCATCGCTGGCGCTGGCTGTGGCCGTGCGCTGGCTTTGCACGGCGCGGACGTGCTGAACGTCTGGGATCCGGGCGAATACGAACTCCCGGTGTTGTACGCGACGTCCAATGTAGGCGTTCGCTCCACCCGGCTCGACTTCCGCCGCCCGGCCGATCAAGAGCGAATGCACTGGCTGCTCACCGGTGCCGACATCTTCTACGCCAATCGCCGTCCGGGATACCTCGCGCGGCACGGCCTCGACGCGGAAACCGCCGCCGAAATCCGCCCCGGGATCATCCACGCCGAAGTGACGCTCAACGGCAGCACCGGCCCGTGGTCCGGCCGCGTCGGCTTCGACCAGACCGCCGGTTGCCTGTCCGGAGTCATGCTGCTGGAAGGCGAGGGCGGGGTCCCGTCGCTGCCTGGGGTGCCGGTGGTGAACGACTACATCACGTCGTGGTTCCTGCAGCTGGGAATCCTGCGCGCCCTGATGCTCCGCGCGGAATGGGGCGGTTCTTATCGGGTGCAGGTTTCTTTGACTCGCGTCGCCTTGTGGTTGCTGAGCCTGGGAATCTTCGACAAGGGCTACGCCGCTGAAGTCGCCGGTGTCGCTCCCGGGCACGAATACTTCGACCCCGAGACCTTCACCGCGGACACGCCGCTCGGCCGGTATCGCGGTGTCACCGAGCAGATCCGGATGTCGGAAACTCCGGGCTATTACACGAATCCTTTGATCCCGAGGGGATCGCACCGTCCAGAGTGGAGGTGACATGTTCAGCGAACTGGTAGTGCTGGGCATTCGCACCGGGACGATTTACCGCGTCGGACTTCCCGACGGGCAGGTTACCCCGCTGTACAAAGATGCTGGTGTCTCGCCGGATGGCGTTGTGGTCGCCGAGGGGACTGTTTACTGGACCACCATGGGCATGCCTACGCGCGACCCTTCCGTGCCGGGCGAAGCTGGCCTGGACTACTCGGCCCGCAACGGTGGCTTGCACGCAGTGTCATTCGATGGCACCGGTGCGCGCGATATTGTCCCGAATGGAACTCTGACCACTGGGAAACAGTTGGCGTACAACGGTTCCCTGTACTGGGGAGACCGGGAAGGCTACCGAATCACCCGGGTGCGTCCGGATGGAACTGGGCTCACGGATCTGATCGTGAACGAGCCGGACGACAGCGGAACGCAGGAATGCGTCGGCGTAACTGTGGACTCGACGCACCTCTACTGGACGCAAAAGGGTCCGGCCAAGGGCGGCGTCGGACGGATTTTCCGTGCTGGGCTGGAGATTCCTTCAGATGAGACCGCTCGCGACCGGTCTGACGTGGAGACCCTGTGGGATCACCTGCCGGAACCGATCGACCTGGAAATCCATGGCGGGTACCTGTATTGGACCGACCGCGGTGCGGCTCCGAAGGGAAACACACTGAACCGCGCGCCGATCCCCGGTCCGGAGGAGAAGGGCGCCGAGCCGGAGATTCTGGCGAGCGGATTCACCGAGGCGATCGGCTTGGCGGTGGACGCCGAAGTCGCTTACGTATCCGACCTCGGCGGCCGGATCACGGCGGTGCCGTTGAACGGCGGCGAGCCGCGTGTGGTGGTGGACATGGGCGAGTTGTTGTCCGGGATCGCGGGGGGTTCGGGCCTCGTGAGCGTTAATCCCGGTTAGAACCCAATGCCGCGCAGCTTAAGCTGCGCGGCATTGGCCTGCGACCTTTTGCTGACGTCCGTGAGGGGAACCCTGAGGGACTCTGAGTCCCTCAGGGTTCCCCTCACGGACTTTCCCCCAAGCACCCACCCCACCCCCGCCGCTGGAGCCAAAACGAGGCGCCCCCCCCACCCC
>NZ_JBEXMH010000025.1:0-114189 GCF_040610415.1 Amycolatopsis sp. NPDC004079
GTGAGGGGAACCCTGAGGGAATCTGATTCCCTCAGGGTTCCCCTCACGGACTTCGGCGGGAGCGGGGAGGCGGCTTGCCGAGTCCGCGGTCGGAGGGTCAGCGGCGCCGTTCGCGAAGATCGCCCGGCCGGACGCCGACGAGCAGCACCACGACGGCCAGCAGGACGATGCCCGCGCTGATCTGCAGCCCCAGCGACAGGCTCCCGGTCGCGGATTCGATGAACCCGAGCAGCGACGGCGAGGCGGCGGCCGCGAACGAACCCATCGACGTCACCACCGCGATCCCGGTGGCCGCCGCCCGGTCGTTCAGATAGATGGACGGGATCGAATAGAACACCGTCAGCCCCGAGTAGTGCGCGGCCGCCATCACCGCGAGCAGCAGGATGACCACCACGACGTTGCCGCCGGACGCCGAGATCGCCAGCATCGCGAACGCCGCCACGATCCAGCTCGTCGCCGCGTGCCAGCGCCGCTCCAGGGTGCGGTCGGAGTGCCTGCCGACCAGCAGCATCACCACGATGCCGAGCAGCGGCGGGATCGCCGAGAAGAAACCGAGGTTCAGGACGTTGCCGACGCCCGCGTTCGCGATGATCCGCGGCGTCCAATACGAGACGGCGTTTGCCAGCGTGTACGCGCCGCACGCGCAGAGCCCGAGAATCCAGACCTTCGGGTCGCGCAGGGCGAGCAGCAGGCCGCTGTGTTTCTCAGTCGCCGGACCTTTGTCGCGCCGGTCCGCTTCGAGGTCGGCGCGCACGGCCGCCTTCTGTTCCGCGGTGAGCCACTTCGCCTGCTCCGGGCCGTCGGTGACGAAGAGCAGCACGAGCCCGGCCAGCAGGATCGGCGGGATCCCCTCGATCAGGAACAGCCACTGCCAGTCCGCGAGCCCGCCGACGCCGCCGAGCGAGTGCATGATCCAGCCGGACATCACCGAGCCGAGCGCGCCCGACACCGGGATGCCGATGAAGAACACGGCCGTCATCCGCGTCCGCCGCGACGACGGGAACCACAGCGACAACAGGTACAGCGCGCCCGGGAAGAACCCGGCTTCGGCGACGCCGAGCAGGAAGCGCGCGGCGTAGAACATGATCTCGTTGTGCACGAACAGGGTCACCACGGTCATCACGCCCCAGGTGGCCATGATCCGCGCGAGCGTCTTGCGCGCGCCGATGCGGGCGAGAAGCGCGTTGCTCGGGACTTCGAAGAGGATGAAGCCGACGAAGAACAGCGTGACGCCGAGCCCGTAGACCGCCGGGCCGAAGCCGAGGTCCCGCTTGAGGCCCTGCTGCGCGATCCCGATGTTGGTGCGGTCGATGTAGCTGACGACGTAACACAGCACCAGCAGCGGCATGACGCGCCGGGCGATCGTGCGGTAGGTCGCTTTGCGGTCGAGGCCGGCGGTTGCCGAAGCGCCGGTGACAGCGGATGGTTCGGCCACGGCTGAGACTCCTTCGTCCGGATCGGGCGAGTGGCAGTCTCCGCATCGAGTGTTGAGTTTGTCAACACCTACCGGGTAACGGCTACGATGTCCGGCCATGGCCGAACGCGCAGACGGACACGACCTGGTCCCCATCTCCGGACTGCTGTCCTACCGGCTCTCGCGCACGTCGTCGGCGATGTCGCGCAGCGCCGCGGCGCGCTACCGGCGGGACTTCGACGTGAGCCTCGGCGAATGGCGCGCGATCGCGCTCATCGCGGCCGACCCGACGCTCACGCTCAACCGGCTCGCGCGCCGCGCCGGACTCGACAAAGCGCAGATGAGCCGGGTGGTCAGCCGGCTGACCGACCGCGGGCTGGTGAACCGCACGGCCGGGTCCGGGCGCACGTCGCAGCTGGCGCTGACCGCCGAGGGCACCCGGACCTACCGCGGCCTGATCGCCGCCGCCAACGAGCGCGACGCGGATTTCCTCGCCGTCCTCACCGGCGAGGAGGCCCGGGTGCTGGACCGCGCGCTCGACAAACTGGCGGAGCACGCGCTGGCCGTCGAGGAGAGTGAGCGGGCTCACCCGGCCGCCGAGTAGTGTTGACTTTATCAACACCCTCGCGTACTCCTGGAACCACCGACGAGGAGGTGGGCCCAGGATGTCCGACGCCGTCACGATCTGCGAGTGCTTCGCCCGCGACGGGCTGCAGCACGAGCCGGAGCCCGTGCCGACCGCGACGAAGATCGCGCTGCTGAACTCCTTCGCGCGCACCGGTTTCCACCGGATCGAGGCGACCAGCTACAGCCATCCCGCGCGGGTTCCCGGTTTCTCCGACGCCTCCGAGGTGCTCGCCGGGATCGACCGGCACCCCGGCGTCGCGTTCAAGGCGACCTGCCCGAACCCGCGCGCCGTCGAACGCGCGCTCGCCGACCTCGAAGCCGGGCACGGCGCCGAGGAACTGAGCCTGCTGGTGTCGGCCACCGAGGCGCACACCGAACGGAACCTGCGCACCACGCGCGCTGGGCAATGGGAGCGCGTGACCGAGATGGTCAAGCTCGCCGACGGACGGTTTCGCCTGGTCGGAGTGGTCTCGGTGGCGTTCGGCTGCCCGTTCGAGGGCAAGGTCGACCCGGGTCGGGTGGCCGAAGACGTCGCCCGGTTCGCCGACCTCGGAGCGAGCCTGGTGACCCTCGGCGACACCACCGGCGTCGCGACCCCGGGCTCGGTGCGCGCGCTGTACACCCGGCTGTCGCGGGAAAACCCGGAGCTGCCGCTGGTCGCGCATCTGCACAACACGCGCGGCACCGGGATCGCGAACGCCGTCGCCGCGTTGGAGGCCGGGTGCCGGCATTTCGATTCCGCGATGGGCGGCGTCGGCGGGCATCCGGCGAAGATCGGCTACGGGGCCGGGCTCACCGGCAACGTGTGCACCGAGGACCTGGCCAGCCTGTTCGCCGCGATGGGCGTCGACACCGGCCTCGACCTCGACCAGCTCGCCGCGGCGTCCGCGGCCTGCGAGGAAGCGCTCGGCCGGCCGCTGTACAGCATGGTCGCCCGCGCCGGCTTCGCGTCCGCCTGACTTTTCTTTGGGGAGAAACCTGTGCTGCTGACTGAAAATCACGACGCCGTCCGCGTTCTTACGTTGAACCGGCCGGACAAACTCAACGCGCTCGACACCGCGCTCACTCGCGCTCTCGACACCGCATTGGACGAAGCCGGGCGGGACCCGAGCGTCCGTGCGGTCGTTTTGACGGGGGCTGGGCGCGGCTTTTGCGCCGGTGCCGATTTGAACGAGTTCTCGTCGCTCACCCCGGATCAGCCGGAAGCCGTTCTCGAACGCGCTGCGCTCACTGCCCGGCTGCAGACGCGCATGCAGCAGCTGCCGGTCCCGGTGGTCAGCGCGGTGCGCGGGGCGGCTGTCGGCGGCGGTGCCGGGCTGGCGATCGGGGCGGACCTGGTGGTCGCCGGGTCGGATCTGAAGTTCGGGTATCCCGAGCTGAAGCATTCGATCGTGCCCGCGCTGGTGATGACCGGGCTGGTCCGGCATCTGGGCCGCAAGCTGGCATTCGAGCTGGTCAGCACCGGTCGGCTGCTCACCGCCGAGGAGGCCTTGGCGGTTGGGCTGGTGAACCAGGTGGTCGAACCTTCCGAGATCGTGCCCGCCGCGCTCGCCGTCGCGCAGCGCTGGGCCTCGGTCGAACCCCGCGCGCTCGCCGCGGCCAAGGACCTCTTCTACCGCGTCGCGGACCTGCCGACGGACGCCGCGATGCGGGCGGGCCAGGACGTCAACGCGCTGATGCGCGGGTTCCGGTCATGACCGGGCCGCTCGCCGGGGTCACCGTGCTGGACCTTTCCCGGGTCCTCGCCGCGCCGCTGGCCACGCAGATCCTGGCCGAACTCGGCGCGACCGTGATCAAGGTCGAACGCCCCGGCTCCGGCGACGAGACCCGCGGCTTCGAACCCCGGCTGCCGCACGGCGAAAGCGCGTACTTCTTCGCCTTCAACCGCGGCAAGCAATCGGTCACTGTCGACTTGAAGGACCCGCGCGGCCGCGACGTCGTCCGGAAACTGGCCGCGCGGGCCGACGTCGTCGTGGAGAACTTCCTGCCCGGCACGCTCGACCGGCTCGGTCTCGGCTACGCGGAACTGGCCGCGGAGAACCCCGGCCTCGTGCTGGTGTCCGCGACCGGCTTCGGCCAGACCGGGCCGGACGCGCACCGCAAGGGCTACGACACGGTGTTCCAGGCGCTGTCCGGCGTGATGGCGATGACCGGCGATCCCGCAGGTCCGCCCGCGAAAACCGGGGTTCCGGTCGCGGACCTGACGTCCGGGCTGTGGGTGGTGATCGCGGTGCTGACCGGGCTCGCCGGACGGTCCGCGGACGGTCGCGGCCGACACCTCGACGTGGCGATGATGGACGTCCAGCTCAGCCTGCACGCGCTGAACGCCGCCCGGCTGTTCGCGCTCGGCGAGGACCCCGTCCGCACTGGGACCGAACATCCGGGACGGGTGCCGTCGGCCGCGTTCCAGGCCGGGGACGGCGAATGGCTGCACATCAGCGGCAGCGACCAGCACTGGGGGCCGCTGTGCACCGTGCTCGGATTGTCCGCTTTGGCCGCCGACCCTTCGCTGCGGCACAACGCGGGCCGCGTCGAACACCGCGCGCGCGTCATGAAGGCCCTGCGCGGCGCGATCGCCCAGCACGACCGGGACCAGCTGGTCAAAGAACTGCAGGCGGCGGAGGTACCCGCTGGAGCCGTGCGTTCGGTCCGGGAGGCGCTGGCCGATCCGCATGCCGTCGCGCGGGGCGTCGTCGGGGAGTTCACGCATCCCGTCGAGGGTTCGTTCCCGGCGCTGCGCACGCCGTTGCGCGAGACTGCCGGAGACGGCCCTGCGCTGGGAACGCCACCGGTGCTGGGCGCGGACACCGACGTCGTGCTGCGTGACCTGGCTGGACTGTCGGACAGCGAGATCGAGGGCCTGAGGGCCGCGGGAGTGATCTGATGAACGAACGCGTGACGCTGGACGTCACCGACGGAATCGCCCGTGTCGAACTGGCCCGTCCGTCGGCGCGCAACGCCGTGGATCTCGCGATGTGCCACGCCTTGAAGGAAGCCTTCGACGCCGTTGACCTCTCAGAGGCCCGGGTTGTGCTGCTCAGCGGCGCTGGTCCGGTCTTCTGCGCCGGTGCCGATTTGAAGGAACGGACCGGCAAGGACGCTGCCTGGGTCCGCCGCCGCCGAGTCGCCTCCTTCGCGGCCTACGCGGCGATCGAGGCCTGCCGCTGTCCTGTGGTCGCGCTGGTGCACGGCACCGTCGTCGGCTCCGGCGGGGAGATCGCCCTTGCCGCAGATTTCGCTCTCGCCGCGTCGGGCACCGTTTTCCGGTTCCCTGAGCCACATTGGGGCACGGTCGGCGCTACTCAACGGCTTCAGCGGGCCATTGGGAAACGCCGGGCGAAGGAACTGCTGTTCACCAACACGCCGTTGTCCGCTTCTGAAGCCGCCTCCCTCGGCCTGGTCAACCGCGTCGTCCCCGACCTGGCCGCCGCCGGAACCGAGGTCGCCACCGCCGTCGCCGCCGCCCCGCCCGGCGCGATCGCCCTGACCAAACGGGCCGTCGACCTGGGTTCGGAAACCGACCTCGACCGCGGCATCCGGATCGAAATGTCCGCCATCGAACAGAACCTCGCCGACGGCAGCTGGCGCGACGGCGTCGCCCGGTTCACTGGAGAGACCCGATGACCGACCTGCGCACCGCCTGCCCGCTCACCGTCCAGGACGCCCTCGCCCGGGCCGCCCTGCTGGCTCCTGACGTCGAAGCCGTCGTCACCGCCGACGCCCGGATCACCTACCGGGAACTGGCTCTTGAAGTGGACCGGGTGCGCGGCGCTCTGGCTGCCTCCGGGATCGGGCGCGGCTCCCGGGTCGGGCTCTGCCTGGGCAACACTCCCGAGTGGGTCACGCTGTTCCTGGCTTTGGGTTCTCTTGGCGCGCTGGTTGTCCCCGTCAACACCCGCTTCACCGCGGACGAGGTGCACTACACGCTCGCCCACGCCGGCGTCAGCACTCTGTTCGCCGCCGAGCGTGTCTTGAACGTCGATTTCCCCGCGCTGTTCTCCGAAGCCGGTATTGAACCCGGCTGCGCGACTCTGCCTTCTTTGAAGCGGATCATCATCCTGGGCCAGGACAGCTGGAACGATTTCCTGGCCGCCGGTTCTCCCGCCGAACCCAGTGCCGCTCCGGACGATCTTCTTCTCGTGCAATACACCTCCGGCACGACGTCGCGTCCCAAAGGTGTCCTCCTGACTCACCGCAGCATGTGCGCCGACGCCTTCTTTTCCGGCGCCCGCCTGGGTTTGCGCCCCGGCGACCGATTCCACTCGGCGCGCCCGTTCTTCCACGTCGCCGGAAGCACGCTGTCTGTGTTGTCGTCCTTGCAGCACGCCACCACCCTGGTGACGATGCCGAAGTTCGAACCAGCGGAAGCGTTGCGGCTCTTGGAAGCTGAGCGCTGCACGCACTTCTCCGGCAACGACACCATCGCCCTGCTCCTGCTCAACCACCCCGACCGCCCGCAGCGCCGCCTTTCCTTGCGGGGTGCGTGGGTCGCCGCGTCCCCGACCGTCGTGCGCCGGGTCATCGACGAGCTCGGCGCTCGCGAATGCGTTGCCGGGTATGGACTTTCCGAAGCCTCCCCCAACGTCGCCCAATCCGCCTGGTGGGAACCAGAGGAGATCCGCGCCTCCGGTGCCATGGCCCCCGAACCAGGCGTGGAAATCCGCATCCGGTCCCTGGACGACACCCACGACTGCGCTCCCGGCGAACCCGGCTCGGTGCTGGTCCGGGGTTGGAACGTCATGCAAGGCTACCTGGACGATCCCGTTCGGACCGCCGAAACCATCGACGCCGAGGGCTGGCTGTCCACCGGAGACGTCGGCCTGCTGGACGATTCCGGCCGGTTCCATTTCACCGGCCGGACCAAGGAAATCATCCGGGTCGGCGGGGAAAACGTCGCGCCCGCGGATGTCGAGGATGTGTTGCACCGCCACCCCGCCGTCCGCCAGGCCGCTGTCGTCGGAGTCCCCGATGAGCGCTTGATCGAAGTGCCCTTCGCCTTTGTCGTCCTGACTGCGCCGGGCATTTCGGAAGAAGACCTGCTTTTGTGGACGAAAGAACGGTTGGCCGGGTTCAAGGTCCCGCGGCACCTGCGCATTGTGGACGGTTTCGAGGCCATCGGCATGACCGCCAGCGCCAAGGTCCAGAAGAACCAACTGGCTCGCTACGCCCGGGCCCTGCTGGAGAACTCATGACGCGGCTGCGTACCTCGGTCACCGATTTGCTGGGCTTGGACCTGCCCATCATCCAAGCCGGAATGTCGTGGGCTTCGTCGTCCTCCGCTCTGCCGTTGGCCGTCAGCAACTCAGGCGGCCTCGGCGTCGTCGCCGCGGGCCCGATGCGCCTGCCCGACCTGACGCGGGTACTGGACGAAATGGCCGCCGGAACCGACCGTCCGTGGGCCGTGAACCTGCCCCTCTACCGGGCTGGCGCGGACGAGGTCATCGACCTCCTGCTCTCCCGCCGCCCTCCAGTGCTGATCGCCTCCCAAGGCGGCCCGCGACGATATCTGGACCGGTTCCACGCCGTAGGGACCCGGTGCCTGCACGTCGTCGCCGGGGTCTCGCATGCGTTGAAAGCCGCTGCCTCCGGGGTCGACGGTTTGGTGGTAGTCGGCGCCGAGGCTGGCGGACATCCGCCGCCCGGGATGGTCACCACGCAGGTTTTGGTGCGTGCAGTGGTCTCCGCAGTGCCGTCGATCCCGGTGATCGCGTCCGGCGGGGTCGCCGATGGCGCCGGGCTGGCCGCGATGCTGGCCCTGGGTGCCGGGGCGGCCCAGTTCGGGACTCGATTCCTGGCGAGCGCCGAGGCTACCGTGCATCGCTCCTATCAGGAGGCAGTGCTGGCCGCTGGCGTCGACGGCACTCGGACGGTTGGTCGAGGCTTTGGCGTGATTCGTGCGCTGTCGAACGATTTCACCGCTCGGATGGCGGAACTGGAGGCTTCGGGCGCGGAGGAGTCGTTGCGGCGGAAGGTTTTTCAGGCTTCTTCGCTGAAGGATGCCGCGCTGCATGGTGATGTCGCTACGGGGAAGGTGGAGGCGGGTCAGTCGGCTGGGCTGATCACGGAAGTCCTTCCGGCTGCTGAGATCGTCGCACGGATCACGGAGGAATACGCGGCTGTGGTGCGTCGTCTGCCTCAGCTTGAGGGTTGATTGCTCCGTTCAGCGCAATCCTGCCGGTGATCGAATTTCGGTAGGATGCGCAGGTGAGCCAACCGATCGAGGAGATCGTCGAAAGCGCCATTGGAGCACCGCCGAACAGGACATCGGCGCGGTGCTCCCGGACGACTACAAGGAATTGTTCTCCCGGTTCCCCTCCTGTGCTTTTTGCGACGCGATCGTCATGGCCAATCCGATCGACGCGCGCACCGACTATCCGGGGTTGCTCCGGGAGGACGTCTTCGAAACCTGGAAATCCTGGACGACACGAGCTACCGGCTCTTCCCCGACGAAGGCGGGATGTTCTGCTGGATCACCGAACCGGCCGACCCGGACCGGTGGCGCGTCGTCTACTACAGCCAGGGCATGGACGCGTGGCGCGAACACCCCGGGCCGGTCACCGAGGTCATCCGGGAAGCCCTGACCACCACCGGTGACGACAACATCTTCGGCTGGCCGCCCGAAGACCTGCCGCCGCTCTTCCGAGTCCCGTCAACCCACCTGGAGAACGGGCGATGGCTGCCCCACAAGGAATACCGGTGACTCCGTCCGGGAAGACCCCATGAACAGGCACTCGATCGACGAACTGGCCCAAGCCTCCGGCTGGACCGGAGGAATCCGCCGGGGCCGGGACTGGGCCGAGGTCGAACAGGCCGTCGGCATCGGGTTCCCCGACGATTACAAAGCCCTGCTGTCCAAGTTCCCGTCAGGCTGCTTCCGCGGCGCGGTGAACTTCAACAATCCCGTCGACGCGCGCATCGACCTGAACACGTTCGTCCGCGAAAACATCCACAGCGTGCTCGAGTCCTTCGATTCCCCGTGGGGAAATTTCCTCGAAGGCACGGACTACCGGCTGTTCCCCGAACCCGGCGGCCTCCTCCCCTGGGCCAACGACACCGGCGGCGGCGTGTTCTTCTGGCGGACCAGTTCCGAAGACCCGAACCACTGGCCGGTGGTCTTCTGGGACCGCGGCACGTTCGAGTGGAACGAGCACCCCGGCGGAATGGTAGAGGTCAGCTGGGAAGTCCTCACTGGCACGGACAACATCCTCGGCATGGACCTCAGTTACGAAGAGCCGATTTTCCGAGTCCCGTCAACCCACCTGGGAGACGGCGAATGGCTGCCCCACAAGGAATATCGCTGAACGAGCAGAAGGTCAGCTACCTGTCTCCGCTGCCGCGAGACGCTCGATGATCCGCCGAGGCACCTGGATCAGCACCCCGCTCGCCGCGCCAAGCGCACCGAGCAGGTACAGCGTCACCGTGTTCGACACGTCCACCGCATGCGCGAGCTCCATCTCCGGAGCACTCAGCAGGATCACCGCCCGCACCGCTGCCGCAGCCAGCAGAATCACGCCCGTCAACGCGGTCAGCCCACGCTGCCAGCGCCGGTACCGCGGCACGGAACTCCACGCGTACGCGAAAGCCCGTTCCCGCGCCGGGTCGCCGAAACTCGCGGCCGACGCGGCGAAAGTGTGCGTCAGCGGAGCCCGCCGAAACAGCGTGGCCAGGCAGAAAGTCCCAGTTGCCAGGACGTAAGCTGCCTCGCGCAACGCGGCCACCCGCGGGTTCTGAGTCACCAGCGTCACGGTGAGCGTCGTGGCGAGCTCGACCAGGACTAGCAGTCCCACAAGGTCGAGACGACGACGACGGATTGTCGCAGCGACGGCGAGCATCGCGACCGCCAGTGCCGGTCCCGTCAACGACCAGAAAACACCCGCCCCGCACGCGCGCAGCACGTAATAGCCCCCGACAGAGACCGCGACTTCGAGCAGCGCCACACCCAGACTTCGGCCCTCCATCAGCCCCTCCTCCCCCATAGTCCGTTACAGGCTAGTACGATACAGACTATGGCACCTCGAGGGAACCTGTCGCCGGTCGTTCTCGCCGTTCTCGCGCTCCTGGCCGAGGAACCGCGACACGCCTACGGGATGCAACAGCTGATCAAGGAACGCGGTGTCGACCTGGTCGTGAATGTCCGCACCCGGTCGGGTTTGCACACCGCGCTGGAGCGGCTCGTGCGCGACGGCCTGGTCCGGGTGCACGCTGTCGAACGCGCGGAAGGGCGACCCGAGCGCACGCTTTACGAGATCACTCCGGCCGGGCGGGAAACGTTGCTGACCGCGGTCCGATCCGGCATCGCGACCCCGGCTGCGGAGTTCCCGCTGTTTCCGGCGGCGGTGTCATTCCTGCACCTGCTCACCCCGGAAGACGCCCTGATTCGGTTGCGGCGGAGGATCGAAGCGCTGCAAGAACGTCTCGACACCACCGAAGCGGTGCTCCGCGCCTCGCACGATGCCTACGTCCCGCGGCTACACCTGCTGGAGCACGAACACCGCACGGCCGTTGTCACTGCGGAACTGACGTGGCTTCGCGAAGTGTGCGCAGACCTGGAGACCGGCGAACTCAGCTGGCAGCAATACACCTGACCTCACCAGCTGTCCGGCTGCCGCCCGTCCAAGTCCGTCACCCCGTACTCCCTCGCCAGCTCCGCCGAACTCACCGACTGCTGATTCCACCGCTCCCGCAACGGATCCGCCGCCATTGCGGCCACCCCGCGGCCCACATACCGCGGCGATTCCGACTCAGCGAACCCCGGCGGAGCACCAGCCGCCAACGCCGAGCGCCAGTTCCCCTCACTGACCCCATAAGCGTCGAGCATCATCTCCGACCGCAGCCACCCCGGTGTCACCGCGACAGCCGTAGCGCCGTAAGCCGCCAGCTCGTGCCCCTGCGAAAAAGCCAGCCGGTTCACCGAAGCCTTGGCCAGGTCGTAAAACACCGAAATCCGATAGCGCGAAGCATTATGCGCCAAGGTCCCATCGGTAACCTCGACCACCAACCCGCCAGGCTCGCGAATCACCAGCGGCAGCAGGAAATGCGACGTAACCAGATGCGTCTCGACACCCAGCCGAAGAATCCGCAACCCCGCGTCAAGATCGTGCTCCCACACCGGCGTATTCCAGTCCGCCGGACCGCCTTTGAGCCGCTCAGCGCCCCAAATGTCGTTGACCAGCAAGTGAAGCCGACCGTATTCAGACGCGACGAACGAGGCCAGCCGACGGACATCATCGTGGTCCAAATGGTCAGCAATGAACGGAACGCCGACACCGCCCAGCTCGGACACCAGCGAAGCAGTCTCCTCGACAGTTTCCGGCCGGTCGTAGTCCGAACGTCGAACTCCGCTCAAGCTGCTGCGTCCAGTACAGATCACCGTCGCCCCGGCCTCGCCCAGCGCGGCGGCGATCCCCCGGCCCGCACCGCGGGTCGCCCCCGCGACGAGGGCGACCCGGTCGTGCAGATCTGGCGGCATCGGGCCAGTGTGGCGCCAGCGGACCGAAAACTCAGCTCGAAACCGTGCTCAGCTCCCGGCCCCGCAACGCGAAACGCTGGATCTTGCCGCTCGGGGTCTTCGGCAGTTCCGCCACGAAGTGGATCCGCCGCGGGTAAACGTGCGCGGCCAGGCGGGTTTTCACCGTCTGCTTCAGCTCATCCGCCAACTCGTCCGACCCGTCGACGCCGGGGTTCAGCACGACGTAAGCCACCACCAGCTCGCCGCGCAGTTCGTCCGGCGCGCCGATCACCGCGGCTTCCGCGACGGCCTCGTGCTGCGTCAGTGCGCTTTCCACCTCGAACGGGCCGATCCGGTAGCCCGCCATCAGGATCACGTCGTCGTCGCGCGAGCCGAAGGTCAGGTAGCCGTCGCGGTCGCGGGCGGCGATGTCGCCGGTGTAGTACCAGCGGCCGTCGGCGCTGAAGCGTTCCGCGGTCCGCTCGGGGGCGTCGCGGTAGCCGGAGAACGGCATCAGCGGGCTGGCGGACACGTCGATCGCGACGCGGCCGGTTTCGCCGACCTCCGCGATCTCGTCGCTGCCCGCCTTCAGGACCTCGACGGCGAACCCGGGCAGCGGCCGTCCCATCGACCCGGTCTTGACCGGCGCGAGCAGGGCCGGATGCCAGGCGTTGCCGACGACCATGCCGGTCTCGGTCTGGCCGTAGTGGTCGCGCACGGGGCAGCCGAGCACCTCCTCGGCCCAGGTCACGACGTCCGGCGTCAGCGGCTCCCCGGCCGACGAACAGTGCCGCAGCCGCAGGCCGACCGGCACCGGCAGGCCCGAGCTGCGCAGTGCGCGGTACACCGTGGGGCCGGCGGTGAAGTTGGTGACGCCGAAGCGTTCGAGCACCTGCCAGGTCAGTTCGGGGCTGAACCCGGCGTGCAGCAGCAGGCTGCGCCGTCCGGTCGCGAGCGGGCCGAGCAAGGCGAAGTACAGCCCGTACGCCCAGCCCGGGTCGGCGGCGTTCCAGAAGACGTCCTCATCGGTCTGGTCGAGGCAGAACTGCTGGTAGGAGTGGATCCCGGCGAGCCCGCGCAGCGGCACCGGCACCGCCTTCGGGGTTCCGGTGGTGCCGGAGGTGAAGATCTCGACCAGCGTGCCGTCGCCGCCGACCGCGACCGGGTCGGGCAGCGGGTGCGGCTCGTCCAGCAGCGCTTCGAAGGACAGGTCGTCGCCAGCCGCTTCCCCGGTCGTCACGATGATCCGCGACGGGTCGGCGGGCAGGTCCTCGCCGGGGTCGAGCTTGGCGCGCTGACCAGCATCGACGACGACCACGCGGGTTCCGTTGCCGACGATCCGCTGGGCGATCGCGGGCGGCGCGAACGCGGTGAACAACGGCACATGGACCGCGCCGAGCCGCCAGATCGCGAGCAGCGCGGTGACCAGTTCAGCCGACTTGCCCATGAGCGTCGCGACCCGGTCGCCGGGGCGCACGCCGTGTGCGGCCAGTGCGGCGGCGAACCGGGCGGAGGCGGCCTCGAGCTGGCCGTACGTGAGGTCGCGGCTGCTGAGGTCGGCCTCGACGAGGGTGAACGCGACGGCGTCGGCGGGATGGCGTCCGCACAGCAAATGAGTCGCGTCCGCGTCCGGCGCGGCGTAGGTCTGCAGCAGGTCGAAGGTGGTCCGCTCAGGGCTCACAGCGTGCTCCACGGTCGTCGTTGGCCGGTGTCGGCGGTACTATCACCGCACGTCAGCAGGCCCACTACCCCCGAAAAGGGGTGACGCCCCGATGCCCGTCACCGATCCCGGCCCGGCCGAGGACGTCGCGGAGGTCCGTCGCGCGCTGGTGCGGCTGCGCGGGGCCGCGCAGGTCCCGCTGTCCTTCGGCGGGGTGGTCACGGACGGTCGCCGGCTGCGGATGACCGAACTGGTCGGGAACTCGACGACGTCGCTGCTCGGCCTGGTGGTCGCGGAGGGCAAGGGCCTGGGCGGGCGCGCGATCGGCGTGCGGAAACCGGTGGTGCTGCCGGACTACTACACCAGCGAAGCGATCAGCCACCACTTCGACCGCGCCGTGCAGGCCGAGGGCGTGCGCTCGGTGATGGCGGTGCCGGTGATCGTGTCCCGCACCGTCCGGGCGGTCCTCTACGGCGCGGTCCGCGAACACGTCCGCTTCGGCGACCGCTCGGTCACCGCGATGGTCGAGGTGGCCCGTGACCTGGAGCAGGAGCTGGCGATCCGCGCCGAGGTGCACCGCCGGCTGGAACTGCTCGCCCCCGCCCCGGACGTCGCGACCGGCGAACCGGCCGACCGCGAAACCATCCGGGAAAGCCACGCCGAGCTCCGCCGCATCGTCGCTTCCCTCGACGATCCGGACCTGCGCGATCGTCTCGACGCCGTCTGCCGCTCGCTCGCTGGCGGCGCCCCGGAAGGCCCGCGACCGACGCTGTCGGCGCGCGAGCTGGACGTCCTGGCCGGTGCGGCGGCCGGGCAAACGAACGCGGACATCGCCGAAGCGCTCGGGCTGGGCGCGGAAACGGTGAAGAGCTATTTGCGCAACGCGATGCGGAAGCTGGACGCGAAGACCCGTCTCCAAGCGGTCAACGCCGCGCGCCGCGCCAACCTGCTGCCTTAGCCGTCCGTGAGGGGAACCCTGAGGGACTCAGAGTCCCTGAGGGTTCCCCTCACGGCATTCCCCCGACGCTCCCGGCTGGCCGACGCCAGCGACTCCAGCAACGGAACCGTCCGCTCCCACCCGAGGCAAGGATCCGTCCGGCTCACCGCCGGGTCAGCGGGCACCCGCTCCGGGTCCTGTGCCCCGTCCCGCAAATACGACTCGATCATCACCCCGGCGACCGCGGCCCCGTCCCGGATCTGCCCCGCCACGTCGGCGATCACGCCCGGCTGCCGGTTGTGGTCCTTCCCGCTGTTCCCGTGCGACGCGTCGACCACCGCTCTTCGCGGCAGCCCGGCCTCCCCCAGCACCGCCATCGCCTCGGCGACCGACGCCGCGTCGTAATTCGGCGCCGGACCTCCGCGCAGCACCAGATGCGCGTCCGGATTCCCGCTGCTGCGCAAGGTTTTCATCCGCCCGTCCACGCCCAGCCCGGGAAACGCGTGCGCCGCCCCGGCCGCGCGGATCGCGTCCACCGCCGGACCCAGCCGCCCGGACACGCAGTTCTTCATCCCCACCGGCATCGGCAACCACGACGCCAGCTGCCGGTGCGGCTGGCTGGCCACCGTCCGCGCCCCGATCGCGCCCCAGCTCACCGTGTCCGCGACATACGGCGCCAGCACCGGATCCACGAATTCATACGCCAGCGGCAACCCGGTCGCCGCCGCGTCGAGCAGGAACTGCCGACCCAGCCGGACGCCGGTGGAGAGATCGCCTTTGCCGTCCAGGGTCGGGTCCGGGAGAAACCCGGTCCAGCCGGTCACCGATCGCGGTTTCTCCAAGTAAGCCCGCAAAACCACCACGAGGTCGTCCGCGTACCGAGCCGCCGCACCGGCCAGCAACCCGGCGTATTCCAGCGCCGCCTCCGGATCGTGCACCGAGCACGGCCCCACGATCACCAGCAACCGCGGATCGCGCCGGGCCAGCACCGCCGAGACCGTTTCGCGGTGCCGCGCGACGTCCGGCGCGACCCCGGCGGTCACCTCCACCGGGCTGGGCAACGTGTCCTGCATCTACCGGCTCCTTTCCTTAGGCAGCTTCGCCGCCCCGGCAGCCGCCACCACGACCAGTCCGAGCACCCACCAGAACGTGTCCGCGAAGGCCGCCGCGACGTCGGCGCCCCGTGCGGCCAAACGGTTTTGCAACACCAGTGCGAGAACGGCGGTCCCGACCGAACCGCCCAGCGTGTTCAGCAAATTCAGCGCGCCAGCCGCTTTCGGCAGCTGCGTTTTCTCCAGGCTGCGGTACACCAACGCCAGCACTGGCGCACTGATCATCGCCGCTCCGAAACCCCGCAGCAACAGCGAAATGACCAACACAACATCCGGAAGTTCCGGACCCAGCTGGGTAAACGCCGCCGTTCCCAGTGCGACCAGGCCGATCCCGGACAGCACCAGCGTCCGCGGCGCCGCCCGGTCCACTATGCGATGCACCAGAACCGACCCGGCCGCCGCGCCGATTCCCTGTGGCACCAGCAGCAATCCGGTGTCCCACGCGTCCAATCCGGCACCGCGCCGCAGATACAACGGCAGCAGAAACATCGTGCCGAACACCGAAGCGCCCAGCACGACCAGCGCCAACGCAGCGGCCCCGAACGGCGGCCGGGTGAACAATCGCGGATCCAGCAACGGCGCCCGCACCCGCAATCCGTGCCGGACAAACGCGGCCAGCATCAGCAAACCCGCCACGACCGCCGCCGAGGAAAGCAGCTTCGGGTATCCGTCGGAGAACCCGGTAAGCCCGAAAACCACCGCGGCCAATCCCGGCGAAAGCAACGCGGCGCCGCGGAAATCGAACGGCTCGCGCGGATCGGTCGGCGCGTCCGCCGCGACATACCGCAACCCGAGCAACACCGCGACCACGCCGACCGGCAGGTTGACGTAGAACAGCCACGGCCAGTCCGCGACGTTGAGGATCGCCCCGCTCGCCAGCGGACCCAGCACCGGCGACAGCAACGGCACCACGCCGACGACGCTGATCAGCCGTCCGATCCGCTCCGGTCCGGCCGCCCGCGCCAGCAGCGCTTGGCCGGTCGGCGGCAGCAAACCGCCGGCCAGCCCTTGCAAAACCCGGAACGCGACCAGCATCGGCAGCGAACTCGCCAGCCCGCACAACAGCGATGCCAGCACGAACACGACCACCGCGGTCAGCCAGGTCCGCCGCCCGCCGAACCGCGCGGCCAGCCAGCCCGACGCGGGCACTGCGGCCACCACCGCCAGCAGATATGCGGTGGTGACCCACTGGACCTCGGTGACGGACGCGTCGAATCGCTGCGCCAGCGTCTCGACGCCGACCGAGACGATCGTGCTGTCGAGCGTCGCCATGAACGTGCCCAGCACGAGCACGAACGCGGTCCGCCACAGGTTCACCGCAGCCACTCGCCCGCGTCCTTGTCCAGCCGCGACGGAAGCTCGGCCAGGAATCGCAGCAGGTCCGCGACCAGCGACCGGGCTTCGGCGGCCGGCAGAATCCCCGCCTGGTAACCGAATACGCCGGACCAGCCGCCCGCGAGTTCGGGCACGACGGTGACCGTCATCGGGTAATGCGTGCGCTCGCGGAAGCGGGTCCCGGTGATCGTCAGCCCAGGGGCCGGTTCGCGCAGTTTCGCCGGATCCACCGGGTAGTTCTCGAACACGACGAGGCTGTCGAACAGCCGGTCCTGCCCAGTCAGCGCACACAGCTCCGCCAGGCCGACGTGCTGATGTGCCAGCAATTCCTGTTGCCGGGATTGGGTTTGCGCGAGAGTCTCCGCCACCGTACCGGTGAAACGAACCCGGACCGGCACGGTGTTGGCAAGCAATCCGAGGACCTCTTCGACACCGTCCACTTCGGACGTCCGGCCGGACACCATCGCGCCGAAAGCAACGTCGGCAACCCCAGAGCGCGCGGCGAGCACCGCCGCCCACGCACCCTGCAGCAACGTCCCGGCCGTAACCCCGTGCCGGGCACCGGCTTGAGTCAGCTCGGCAACCAGCGGAGCGTCCACAGTGAACAGTTCCGGCTCGACCGCCGCAGGCTGTCCGCGCAGGAGCTTCCGCGACGGCAGATCAGCCAGTTCCGTCCGCCACGCGTGTCCGCTGACCGCGTGGTCCCGCGCGGCGAGCCACCGCGTGTACCGCGACACCGGCACCGCCTCCGGCAGCGACTCACCGGAGTAACCGGCGAACAACTCGGCCAGAATCCGCGGCGCCGACCAGCCGTCGGACAGCAGGTGATGGCTGGTCAATACCAGTTCGTGCCGGTCCGGACCGTGCCGAAGCACAGTCACCCGCAGCAGCGGTCCACCGGCGAGATCGAACGGCTCAGCGAGATCTTCGGCAAGCAGCCGTTCGACGTCATCCTCGACCGAGCGCACCCGGAAGCCGACCTGCGGCTCGGTCGGCAGCACCTGCACCTCGTGCCCGGCCGGGAAGACCGCGCCCAGGTTCGGATGCCGCCGCACCAGCGCGTTCGCCGAAGCCGCCAACGCGCGTACGTCGAGCGCTCCGACCAGCGAGAACGCCGCCTGCACCGGGTACGGATCCTCGTCCGCCGCCCGCGATTCGCGCAGGATCAGCTCCTGCAGAGGCGTCAACGGCAACAGTTCGCCAGCAGGTACCGCAGCGGCCAGCGCCGCGAGTTCCTCCTGGAACGCCGCGCCCAAAGCCGCGACCTCGTCCGCGCTGAACTCCGAGGACGGCCAGGTGAACCGCACCGCCAGCCGGTCGTCGCGCACCATCGCGTTCACCATCAGCGCATGCCCGAGCGGGCCGCCATCGGAGCCGAGCGGATCGGCGTCCGGCGGGCGCTGCCACGGCGTCTCCGCCTGCGGCGCCGCCTCGAACCGGCCGAGGTAGTTCCAGCTGACGTCCGCCCCGGTCGACGTTCCGCCGAGGATGCCGTACCCGAGCCCGTCGCCGGCGGCCCGGAGCTGATCGCGGACCGCGGCGATCGCCGTCTCCCCCTCTGGCGGGGTGATCCGCGCCGGGTACATCGCGGTGAACCAGCCGACCGTCCGGGACAAGTCGACGGCTCCGGCGAAGTCCGGCGTGTGGTCCGGACGGCCGTGGCTCTCCAGCGCGACGAGCAACTCCGAGCCGCGCCAAGCCCTCGCGAAAGCGGTGAGCAGCACGGCGTCGGGGCCGGTTCGGTACGCGCCCGGCAACGTCGTCAGCACCGCCTGTGTGATCTCCGCCGACACCGCGATCTCGTGGTGCCGCGCAGTTCCACTCACCGGACGAGCCGAAGCCGAAACTCCTTGCCAGTGCGAGCTTTCCACCTGCCGTGCGGTCTTGGCCGCGGCCAACGCGCGTGCCCAGCCGAGGAACGACGGCCCGCGATCCGGCAGCTGGTGACCGTAGTACGCCTGCTCAAGGTCGTCGAGAAGAATCCGCCACGACACCGCGTCCACGACGAGGTGGTGCGCGACCAGCGCGAGCCGCCCCGGACGCGCGGGTCCGGCATCCACCCACACCGCACGCAGCATCGGACCGGTCCGCGGGTCCATTGCGGACCGGACAGCCTCGATCTGATCGTCCAGCAGCGCCCGCAGATCCGCGTCCTCGCCCGCCGGGACGACCATCAGCACGTCCGCCCCGGCCACCGCACCAGGCTCCGGAACGCGCAGCACGTCACCAGCCAGACGCGAACGCAGCACGTCGTGCCGTTCGAGCACCGCGTCAAGCGCCGCCCGCCACTTCGGCACGTCACCGCCGGACGGCACGCACACCTCGACCCACTGACAGAACCCGTCCGCTTCCGAGCCAGCGCGTTCCAGCAGCTCACGCATGACGGGCGTCAACGGCGCGTCCCCGACCGCGGGCGTGAGATCCGGCGACACCACCACCGTCTGGTCACTGCAGCGCGCCGCGATCCCGGCGATCGTGCCGCCCTCGAACACGTCCCGCGCGGTCAGGTGCAGGCCCTCCCGCCGGGCACGCGCGACCAGCCGAAGCGACGCGATGCTGTCGCCGCCAGCGTCGAGGAACCCGTCGTCGATCGTGACGTCCGGGCCGAGCAGTTCCCGAACCACTCGCAGCAGCACGGTTTCCGCCTCGGTCACCGGTTGGCGCGCCGCCGCGACATTCCGCGGTCCAGGCGCGGGCAGCGCGGCCCGGTCGAGCTTGCCGCTGGGCCCGAGCGGCAGCCGCTCCAGCGAGAGCACTGCCGACGGCACCATGTGCGCGGGCAGCTCGGCGGCCAGGTACTCGCGCAGCGCGGCCGGATCCGGGTCCGCGCCGTCGACCGGCACGACATAGCCGACCAGCCGCCGGTCCCCCGGCCGGTCCTCGCGCACGAGCACGACCGCGGCCCGCACGTCCGGATGCCGCGCCAGCGCCGATTCGATCTCGCCCGGCTCGATCCGGAACCCGCGCAGTTTGACCTGGTGGTCGGCGCGGCCGAGGAACACCAGCTGCCCGTCCGGCCGCCAGCGCACGAGGTCGCCGGTGCGGTACATCCGGTCGCCGGGCGCGCCGAACGGGTCGGCCACGAACCGCTCCGCGGTCTGCCCCGGCCGGTTCACGTACCCGCGCGCGAGCTTCGGCCCGGCGAGGTACAGCTCGCCGGTGACGCCGGTCCCGACCGGCCGCAGCCCCGCGTCCAGCACGTACGCCCGCACCTGCGGGTCCGGCCGCCCGATCGGCAGCGGACCGGGATCGGCGGCGGAGTACACCCAGGTGACGGAGTTGATCGTGACCTCGGTCGGGCCGTAGGCGTTGAACAGCGCCCGCCGGCCGCCCCAGCGGTGCGCCAGCTCCGGGTCGAGCCGTTCGGCGCCGACCACGAAGAACACCTCCGGGTCCACCGTCGCGTCGTCCGGCATCGCGGACAGGAACGACGGCAGCAGGTTCAGCCCGGTCACGCGGTGTTCTGCGGCGTAGGCGAGCAGGTCGTCGCCGGACCCGCGGACCTCTTCCGGCGCGATCACCGAGGTCCCGCCGGACAGCAGCGGCAGGAAGAACTGCCAGTACGACACGTCGAAGCTCGTGGACGCGAAGTGCAGGTACCGCTCGCCGTGCCGGATGCCGACGATGTCCTCCTGCAGCGCGACCAGGCTCGGAATGCCGCGATGCGTGATCGCGACGCCCTTGGGTTTACCGGTGGTGCCGGACGTGTAGATCACGTACGCCAGCGAGTCCGGCGAGGGAACCACGTCGTCCCAAGCAGACGGTCCACTGAGGACTAGTGGGTCGATGAGCGGAATGCCGAAGCCTGGGTCCGAAGTGGACACCACGGCGGCGGGCGCGCTGTCTTGGACCAGGTGTGCCAAGCGTTCCGCGGGATACGTGGGGTCCATCGGGACATGGACCGCACCAGCCTTGAGCACGCCGAACAACGCGACGACCAAGTCGATGTCCCGTTCCAGCAGCACCGCGACCGGGTCTTGTTCGCGCACCCCGGCCGCACGCAACCCGTGCGCGAGCTGGTTCGCCTTCCGGTCCAGTTCCGCGTAGGTCAGGCGGCGATCCCGGCACACCACGGCTTCGGCGTCCGGCGTTTCCCGCACCCAGCGGGCGAATTCCGCCAGACAGGTACCGGATTCCCGCCTTGGTTCCGGACCGGTTCCTTGCTGGAGAAGAGCTTCTTCCTCCTCCGCGGCAAGAGAACGCAGCCGAGCGACCGGTTGCCGCGGGTCCGCCACGATCTCGTGCAACAGCGTCGTCAGCCAACGGCCGTAAGCCGCCACGGTCGCCTCGTCGAAGGCGTTCGGCTGGTAGCCGAGGCCGATCGAGATCTCGTCGCCCGGCAGCACGATCACGGTGAGCGGGTAATGCGTCGCGTCGGTGATGTCGACCCCCGCGAGGTCGAGTCCGGGCGCGAGCGGTTCGCGTTCCCGGCTGGAGAGCGGGAAGTTCTCCATCACCAGCATCGTGTCGAACAGATCGCCGACGCCCGCCGCGCGCTGGATGTCCGGCAGGCCGAGGTGATGGTGGTCGGTGAGCCGCGCGTTCTCGTCCTGCACTCGCGTCAGCAGCTCCGCGGCGGGATCGGACGGCGCGAACTTCACGCGCACCGGGATGGTCGTGCCGAGCTGGCCGATCATCGCTTCCACGCCGGGAACATCGGACGGACGGCCGGACACCGGGCAGCCGAAGACCACGTCCTGGCGTCCGGTGAGCCGCGCCAGCAGAACGCCCCACGCGGTCTGGAACACCGCCGTCGACGTCACCCCGCGCTCGCGGGCGAAGACGCGCAGCTGTTCGCTGAACTTCGCGCCGAGTCCTGCCCAGATCCGCTGTGGACGGTCCGAAGTGGACTCATTGGTCGCCGGAGCGAGGCGGGTTCCTTCTTCCAGGCCAGCCAATGCGGTCTGCCAGGCCTCGACTGCCGCGTCGTGATCACGGGCGGCCAGCACGCGGTGGTACTCGGCGAGCGGCGGCGCGACGGGAGCGGCGGGTCCGCCGTCCAGCTCGGCGTAAGTGGCCAGCAGGGCGCGGCCGACGAGCGGCATCGACCAGCCGTCGAGCAGCGCGTGATGGATCGTCAGCACCAGCCGGTGTTCGGCCGGGCCGAGGGTGAGCAGCAGGAACCGGATCAGCGGCGGCACCGCCGGGTCGAACGGCCGGGCCAGTTCGACCGCGCATTCGTCGTCAGCGTTCGCCGGGTGCTCGACGTGCCGCCAGTCCAGGCGCTCGTCGGCGGGCACGACCTGCACGACCTCGCCCGCCGCCGTCGTGTGCAGGTGGACGCGCAGCGCCGGGTGCCGCCGCAGCAGTTCCTCGGCGGCGGCTCGCATCCGGTCCGAATCGAGGCGTCCTTCGAGCCGGGTGACCGCCTGCACGGTGTAGACGTCCGGTCCGCCCCTGGTCAGCGTGTGGAACGACAGCCCGGCCTGCAACGGCGTCGCGGGCAGGACGTCGGCGAGCGGACCCTGCTGTTCGAGGTCGTCGATGTCGTCCTGAGTGAGCGTGACCAACGGAAGGTCCGACGGCGTGAGGCCGCCGACGTTCTCCCGCGCATGCTTGGCGAGCGCGGCGAGGGCCGCGTCCCATGCTTCCTGGAGGCGTTCGACCTCGTCCGGCGGCAGGACCCGGCTGGCGGCGGTCCATTCGACGGCGATCCGCGGCTCGCCGTCCTCGCGGACAAAGCAGTTCAACGCCAGGACCTGCTCCAACGCCTTCGCGGGCGGCTCGATGACAGCGAACGGATCCTCGTCCGGCAGCTGCCAGCCGCCGGACAGCGGGGTGAACCGGCCGAGGTAGTTGAGCAGGACGTCCGGCATTTCCGGCGCGAACTCAGCGCCGGGGTCGAGGTACCGGAGGACGCCGAAGCCGATCCCGCCGTCCGGCACCGCACGTCGCGCTTCCTTGACCGCGCGCAGCAGCCGGTCGAGAGTGTCCACACCAGACAGTTCAATGTGGACCGGGTATTCGGCGGTGAACCAGCCGACGGTGCGCGCGAGATCCAAGCCTTCGCGGCCGTGGCCCTCCATCGTGACAGTCAACGCGTCCTCGTCGCCGCGCAGCGTCAGTACGAGCGCGGCGAGCAACACCTCGTCAACGCCCGCGCGATAGGCGGCGGGCAGGGTCGTGAGGATCGCCGTGCTTTCCTCTTCGCTCGCGACGGTGACCGAACGATGCGCGGTGGCAACAGTATCGCGCCTCGGGTCGAGCTTGCTCGTCTGCGCCGACCGCCAGTACTCCAGTTCACCGCGTCGCACACCGCTCGCTCCCTGTTCGGCGAGCGCCAGCGCATGGCGGCGCCAGGAAGTGCGCACGGGCTCCAGAATCCCGCCCTCGCATGCTGTCTGCAGATCAGGCAGCAGAATGCGCCAGGAAACCCCGTCGATCGCCAGGTGGTGCACGACGATCACCACCTGGTCCCCCACCAGCGCGACCCGCAGCATCTCCCCGGCGCGCGGGTCCAATTCGGACGCCAGCCGGTCCGCCACCTCGGCCGGATTCCCCGTCGCCTCGCTGACCGCCGCCGCGACTGCCCCGCGCGGCCGGATCACCAACGAGCCATCGGATTCGACGCGAAGCCGCAACACGTCATGGTGATCCAGAATCGCCTGAACGCCTTCGCGCAGCCCCGGCACCGGACCGTCCACCCGGAGCACTGTCCACTGTGCATATCCGACGATCGCGTCCAGATCCGGATTCAGGTCGAACAACGTCCGCACGATCGGCGGTGCCGGGACCTCGCCGATCGGCTCGTCCGGCTCACCGTCCGGTTCGGACAGATCCCGGCTCGCCGCCGCCAAGGCCGCGAAACTGCGCCGCGCCAGCAAATCCCTGGGCCGAAGGTCCAGCCCGTGCGCCCGCAACCAGCTGCTCACGCTGATCGCCGTGATGCTGTCGCCGCCGAGAGCGAAGAAGTCATCGTCGACCGCGACCCGCTCCACACCGATCACCTCGGCGATCGCGGCGCACAGCAGCCGTTCCCGCTCGGTCCGCGGCTCGCGTCCGCCGTCTGCCGCTGCCGGGGCGGGCAGCGCAGCGCGGTCGAGCTTCCCGTTGCCGGTCACCGGAAGTTCGTCCAGCACCACGACCGCCGCCGGGACCATCGCCTCCGGCAACCGCTGCGCGAGCGTCGCGCGAACGTCTTCCGCCACTAGTTCGGTGCCGACGACATAACCGATCAACCGCGGCCCGCGCACGGCCGCCGCAGCGGCCCGAACACCGGGAACCGCGCCCAGCGCGCCCTCGACCTCGCCCAATTCCACACGGTGGCCGCGAATCTTGACCTGACCGTCGCGCCGCCCCAGGTACTCCAGACCGCGCCCCGGCACCCAGCGCACGACGTCGCCAGTGCGGTACATCCGCTCCCCCTGCGGCCCGAACGGATCGGCGACGAACCGCTCCGCCGTCCCGCCCGGACGGCCGAGGTAACCGCGAGCCAGATGCGGCCCGGCGAGGTACAACTCCCCGCGACTGCCCGGCAGCACCGGCCGCAGCGCGGCGTCGAGCACGTACGCCCTCGTGCCCGGCACCGCGAACCCGATCATCGGTTCGTCCCCGGTGATCGGCGCGCTGGCACCGTCCACAGTGGCCTCAGTCGGTCCGTAAATGTTGCGCGCCCGAATACCGGACGACGCGACCCGCTGCCACAACGCCGGCGGCGTCGCCTCGCCGCCGAGCACCAGCAACGCCGGGTCGAGCGAACCCGCGTCCAGCAACGGCGCGGCCATCGACGGCGTCGTGTCGATGACGTCGATCCGGTCGCGCAGGAAAGCGGCGTGCAGCGCGTCGACGTCGCGCGCGGTTTCCGTGTCGTAGACGTGCAATTCGTGCCCGCACAGCATCCACAGCAGCTGTTCGATCGCCGAGTCGAAGGCGAACGAATACGTGTGCGCCACGCGAAGCCGCCGCCCCTGCGCGGTCTCGGTGACGGTGGTCGCGCGATGGTTCCGCAGCAACGTCTCCAGCCCACCGGACCGGACCAGCACCCCCTTGGGCTGTCCCGTGGAGCCCGAGGTGAAGATGACGTACGCGAGATCTTCCGGATGACGGTCCACATCGGACAGTTCCGTCGCCGAATACCCGGCGATCTCAGTCCGTACCGCCGGATCGTCCAACCGGAGCTGCGGCACTCCCGGCAGCAGATCGGAGTCCGTGACGGCGAGTTTCGGGGTCACCTCGGCGACCAGCGCGCGCACCCGTTCCGCCGGATGCGCCAGGTCCAGCGGCAGGAACGCGGCACCGGCGTCGAGAACCGCCAGCAGCGCCACCACCAGATCGACCGACCTGGGCAGCGCCAGCGCCACCACGTCGTCCGCCCCGACGCCCCGCGCCCGCAACGCCCGCGCCAGCCGGTGCACCCGGTCCAGCACCTCGTCGCCGGTGAGCCGCTCGTCGCCGCAGACCAGCGCGGTCTGTCCGCCGAGCCCGTCCAAGAGTCCGTGCTCAGTCGCGGCAATGGCGGGCGTCGACCACTCGGCGAGCAAGGCATCGACGTCCGGCACGAGGTCCACCCCGCCGACCACCGGCGCGTCCGTCCCGGTGAACGCGGCGATCAACGCCTTCAACGCCGTGAGCTGCGCGTCAACGCCAGCCTGGTCCTGCGACCGCGCGTCGACCTCGAACCCCAGCAACAGCCCGCCGCCAGCCGTCGGCAGCACGCTGAGCCCCATGTCCTCCGGCGGCCCGCCCGCGACGTTCCGCATCGTCCCGCGCGCCTCGCCGAACGCCAGCTCCAGGTCGAACGCCTTGAGGTTGATCCCGCGTCCGTGCAGCAACGCACCCGCGCCCGGCACCGCCAGATCCTGCGGCAGATTCTCGCCTCGATACCGCTGGTGCGCGCGCATTTCCCGCAGCGCTGCCGCGACCCGCGCGGTCAGCTCCTCCGGACGGTCCCCCGGCTGCACGCGGACCCGCAACGGCAGCACGTTAACCGCCATCGCCGGAGTACGCAACGCCGCACCGACCCGGCACATCAACGGAACCGCGAACACTACGTCCGCCGTCCCGAGCACCCGATGCAGGAACGCCGCGTAACACGCGATCAGCGCGTCGCCCCAGGTCGTCCCGGCGAGCTTCCCCAGTTCGCCAAGCCCGGCGACCTCGTCCGCGGTGAGCTCGGCGCGCGCGGTGAACGTCGCTTCCGGCAACCCAGCCGCGCTCGCGTCCTCGGCCAGCTCCGGCATCGGCGTAAACCGATCACACCAGTACGCGCGGTCCTGCGTGAACCGCTCGCTCATCCGGTACGCACGGTCGGCGTCCACCAGATCAGCGAACCGGCCGAACGTCGACGGCGGCGCCTCTTCGCCCCGCACCGCCGCGGTGTACCGGGCGGCCGTGCGGCGAGCGAGCATCGCGGCGGTGTATCCGTCGAACACCAAATGGTGGCCCAGCTGGGTAAACCACACCTCGGTGTCGGAAAGCCGGAGGATCACGTGCGAGAACAACGCCCGGTCCAGCATCCCGCGACATGCCTCGGCCACCCGCTGCCGCTCCGCCGCGACCCGCGCGTGCGCGGCCGCCAGCGGATCCGATTCCCCTTGCAGATCAACGATCTCCGGCAAGGGAACCGGCTCGGCGGACACGGTTTGCCGAGGACCGTCCGGAGTGTCGAGCACCCGCAGGCGAAGGCTTTCGGCCTCCTCGGCGGTCGCCCGGATCGCCTCGGCCAGCGCCGCGACGTCGACCGGCGCGCCGGAGATCTCGATGACATCGCCGACGAGGTAGTAAGGCGAATCCGGTTCCAGCCGCTGCGCGTTCCAGATGCCCAGCTGGGCGCTGGTCAGTTCGAGGGTGGCGAGTGCGGTGCTCAACAGGTGACTCCTGGGGTCAGAGCGACGGCACGACCATCGGCGTGCCGGTGACCGGATCGGGCACCACGACGCTCGGCAGGTCGAAGACTTCCTTGATCAGGTCGGCGTCCACGACGTCGCCGGGCGCGCCCTCGGCGACGACCCGGCCGTCGCGCATGGCGACGACGTGGTCGGCGTAGCGGCAGGCCTGGTTGATGTCGTGCAGCACGGCGATCACCGTCCGGCCCTCGTCGCGCAGCCGCTTCAGCAGCTCCAGCACCTGGTACTGGTGCGCGATGTCGAGGAACGACGTCGGCTCGTCGAGCAGCAGGTACGGCGTGCGCTGCGCGAGCACGACCGCGATCCACACCCGCTGCCGCTGCCCGCCGGACAGCTCCTGCACCGGACGGTCGGCGAGCCCGGCGACCCCGGCCGCGGTCAGCGCGCCGACCACCGCCGTCTCGTCCTCTTCCGACCACGACGACAGCAGCGACTGGTGCGGGAACCGGCCGCGCGCGACCAGCTGCCGGACGCGGACGTCCTCCGGCGCGGACGGATCCTGCGGCAGGAAGCCGAGTTCCCGCGCCAGCGCCTTCGCCGGATACGTCCCGACCGCGCGGCCGTCGAAGGTCACGCCGCCCTCGGACGGCCGGAGCAGCCGGACGAACGCGCGCAGCAATGTCGATTTGCCGCACGCGTTCGGGCCGACCACCGCGGTGAACGCGCGGTCGGGCACGTCAAGCCGCAACTGCGTCGACACGACGCGGTCGCCGTAGCGCAGGGTGAGGTCCCGCGCGGTCAAGCGGGCGGTCACTTCCGCCGCACCTCCTTGGTGAGCAGCCAGATCAGGTAGCAGCCGCCGATCGCCGTGCTGACCACGCCGACCGGCAGCGACACCGGGGCGAGCAGCATCTGCGCGGCGAGGTCCGCGCCGGCGAGCAGCACCGCGCCGGTCAGCGCGGCGGGCAGCAGCGGGATGCCGGGCGCGCGGGCGAGCCTGCGGCCGATCTGCGGGGCGGCGAGCGCGACGAACGCGATCGGCCCGGCCACCGCGGTGACCGTGGCTGTGCAGGCGACGCCGATCACGACCAGTTGCAGCCGGAGGGATTCGTGCCGCACGCCAGTCGTCACCGCGAGTTCCGTGCCGAGCGCCGCCTGATGCAGCGCGGGCGCACGGGTCAGCAGCACCGCGAACAGCACAGCCAGCACGCCGAACGGCACGGCGACGTCGCTCCAGCCGATGCCGTTGAGCGAACCCGCACTCCAGCCGACCGCGGCGATCGCCACTTCCAGGTCGGCGCGCAGCACGATCCACGAGTTCAACGCGGTCAGCATCGCGTTGATCGCGATCCCGATGACGATCAGCCGCAACCCGGACCGGCTGCCGCCCATCGAAAGCAGGTAGACCGCGGCCGCGGTGACCAGCCCGCCGAGCACCGACGCGAACGTCAGCTGCGCCGGAGAACCGGACAGCACCGTCATCGCGATCAGCGCGCCGGTGTAGGCCCCGGAATCGAGGCCGATCACGTCCGGGCTGCCGAGCGGATTCCTTGTGACGTTCTGGAAAATCGCCCCGGCCAGTCCGAGCGCGGCACCGAACACCAGCCCGGCGGCCACGCGCGGCAGCCGCCATTCGCGGATCACCACGCCCGGCCCGCCGCCGGACCCGCCGAGCGCGGCGAACACCCGCGCCGGGCTCGCCCAGGCCGCGCCGTAGCACAGCCCCAGCAACGCGAGACCGGCGAGAACGACGCCGAGCACGGCGACGAGGATGACCGTCCGGCGCTCGACCCGCAGCGAAACCCGCCCGCGGCGGAACACGAACGCGGTCACAGCGCGGCCGTCCCGTACTTGCGGACCGCCCAGATCAGCACCGGACCGCCGACGAACGCCGTCACGATCGCGACCGGCACCTCGCCGGTCGGCAGCAGCACGCGCGAGCCGATGTCCGACACCAGCAGCAGAATCGGGCCCAGCACCACCGCGAACGCGGTCAGCCACGGCACCGACGCACCCGCCGCGCGCCGCGCGAGATGCGGCACGATCAGCCCGACGAACAGAATCGGCCCGGCCACCGCGGTCGCCGCTCCGGCCAGCAAGGTGATCAGCAACAGCGTCACCGCGCGGATTCGAGCCACGCGCGCGCCGAGAGTGTGCGCGACAGTGTCGCCCAGCGCGAGCGCGTTCAGCTGACGGCTCAACAGAAACGCGGCGACCACGCTCACCGCGATCACGATCAGCGGCACTGTCAGCGGAGCCTGTTCCCGTCCGGCCAGCGAACCGACCGCCCAGAACCGGTACCGGTCGAAGGTGTCCGGCAGCAGCAGCCGGAGCCCGAGCGAAACGCCGCTGAGCACGAAGGTCAGCGCGGTGCCGGTGAGCACCATCCGCAACGGCGACCGCCGGCCGACCGCGTACACCAGCAGGGTCGCCAGCACCGCGCCGAGCACGGCGAACAGCAGCTCCCCCGACTCGGAAACGGCGATGCCGAGCGCGGAACCGATCGTGATGGCGAACCCGGCCCCGGCGGTCACGCCGAGCACTCCGGGTTCGGCCAACGGGTTGCGCGACAGCACCTGGACGAGCACCCCGGCCACCGCGAGCGCCGCACCGACGCCGACCGCCAGCAGCGCACGCGGCGCCCGGACGTCGCGCACCACCGCCTGATCGGCCGGGTCGCCGTGCCCGAAAATGGCCTTGAGCACCTCCGCCGGCGCGATACCGTGCGCCCCGACGCCCACGCTGACCACGGCCACCGCCGCCAGCAGGACGACGGCGGCGGCCAGCAGCGCGGTCCGGCTGCGCGCGGTCACTTCTTCAGCAGCGGCGCGAACGCCTGGTCCACCGCGTCCAGCGTCTTCATCGCCGCCCGGTAGGTGGCCGCTTCGGTGTAGCGGAAAGCGAACGTCTTGCCGGCCTTCACCGCCGGAAGTTCCTTCCACAGCGGCGAATCGAGCACGTACTTCACCGCGGGCGGCACCGAGCCGTCCGGCTTGACCGAGTAGGTGATCGCGTCCGCCTGCGCGAACGCCGTGGGCAGTTCCTCGATCGACGGGTACTCGCTGACGTCCTTCGAGCCGCCGCCCTTGACCTTCACCTGGCCGTAGTAGTTCGCGCCGAGGTCCTGTGCGATGTTGGTGCCCCAGGAATCCTTGAACTCGCGCTGGAAGTTGCCCTTCGCGACCTCGCCGTACGCGCCGACGTGCCCCAGTTTCAGCTGCGGCAGCACGGTTTTGTACTTGTCCGCGAGCTGCTTGGCCTTCGCCTCGTACTCCTGGCGCGCGGCGTCGAACCCGGCCAGCGCGCCCGCCGCGTCGGACTGCTTGCGCGAAAGCTCCCGCCACGCCGACGGCACCGAGGGCCCGATCGCCACGACCGGCGCGATCTCCTGCAGCCGCTTGACGTCGATGTCCGCGAGCACCGGCTTCGGCACGCCGATCACGATCAGGTCCGGATCCGCCTGCGCGATGGCCTCGTAGTTCGTCTCGGCGGCCTGCTCGCCCGCGACCTTCGGCAGTTCGTCGTACTTCTTGCGGTCCTCGGCCGTCATCATCGGCAAGCCGCGCTTCCACGTCGAGATCCCGACGAGCGGGGCCTTCGCCTCGAGCAGCGCCGGAACGGCGTAGCCGGTCGCGATCACGCGCTTCGGCTTGACCGGGATCTTGATCTCGCCGTTGTCGGCGGCGAACGCGCGGGTCGGGGCGTCGCTCCCGCCGCCGCTCTGCGCGTCGCCGGAACCGCAGCCGGCGACGGTGAGGGCGACCGCGAGCGCGGCGGCGGCAAGACGGGTCTTTCTGGTGACGGTCATGCGAGGGTCCTTGCTGTTCTGATGGATCAGTGATCGTGCTCGTCGTCGAAGTCCGCGACGCCGCGTTTCCAGTAGCCGGTCACGTCGCAGTCCTCGCGGGCGAGCCCGAGGTCGTCGCGCAGCCAGCGGCGCAACGGCTTGATCGCGCCCGCCTCTCCGGCGATCCAGGCGTAAAGCCGTTCGCCTTCGGGCACCTTGACTTCGCTCACGGCGTCGGCGAGAAGGTCGACGCTGCCGGGCGGATTGCCAGTGCCGCGGTGCAGCCAGCGGACTTCGACGCCGTCCGGAGCGTCGAGGTCGATCTGCTCGCTCGTGTCGGCGACCTCGGCGAACGCCCAGCCCACCGCGGTCCGCGGCAGTTCCTCCAGCCAGCGCGCGAGCGCGGGCAGCGCCGTGATGTCGCCGGCGAGCAGGTAGCGGTCGTAGTTGTGCGGCACGATCAGCCCGCCCGGCGGACCGGCGACGTGCACGGCCTCGCCCGGCCGCACCGCCCGCGCCCAGTCCGAGCCGAGACCGCCGTCGTGCAGGGCGACGTCGAGGTCCAGCTCGCCGGACGCCGGGTCGTAGCGGCGGACGGTGTACTCGCGCGAAACCGGCGACGGCTTCGGCCAGCGGAGCATGTCCCCGTTCGCTTCGGGCAGCCGCAGCTGGCCGTCCGCGTCCGGGAAGAGGATCTTCACGTGCTCGTCCGGCGAATGCGCCTCGAACCCGGTCGTGCCCGGCCCGCCGAGGGTGACGCGCAGCAGCCCGGTGCCGACCGCGCTGGTCCGCACGACCTCCGCGCGCCGGATCCGGATGGGGTACGGCACTTTCTCGGCCTGACGGCCCGCGCGGACCTCCGCGATCCGGGCGGTGTGGCGGTGCCGGTGCTCGTCCCGGCTCACTGCGCGCCGCCGGTGAGCAGCTTCGTCCAGTGCCCGAGCCGCGGGTCCTCGGCGAGGTCGGCGAATTCCAGCTGCGCCGCGCCCGCGCCGCGCCACTTCTCGACCAGGCTCATGATCCGCATCGAATCGAGGCCGAGGTCAGCGAGGTCGGTGTCCGGGGTCAGCTCGTCGAGACCGCAGCCGAGCAGTTCGGCGACGTCCGCGTTGACCTGGCCGGCAGTCAGTCCGGGGGTGCTCATCGAGGTGCTCCTGCGGGAATCGGCGCCGACAGCGCGGCGAGCGCGTCGGCGGTGGTGGTGACGACGCCGCAGCGTTGCGCGACGTACTCGCACGCCTGGTCGTGCCGGGAGCGGTCGAAGTCCGCGACCGCGTCGCTGATCAGGAACGGCCGGACGTCGCGCATGAACGCCTCGACCGCCGTGGTCTGACAGCCGATGTGCGCGTAGACGCCGGTGATCAGCAGCTGGTCGCGGTCGCCGAGCTGCTCGCGGAAAGTGCTGCGCTGGAAGGCGCTGTAGCGCCATTTGTCCAGCACGGTGTCGCCCGGTCGCGGGGCCAGCTCGTCGACGATGTCGGCGGCGCGCGGGTCGTCGTCGATCACCGCGCCGATGCCGTCGCCCCAGAATTCGGTGAGCAGCCCGCGATCGGCGGCGGGCTGCTTGCCCGGCTGCGCGGTGTAGAACACCGGAATGCCGTAGCTGCGCGCCTTCTCGGCGAGCTCCGCGATGTTCGCGATCATCTCCGGAATCGGCGAACCCTCATACGGGGCGAGGAAATACCGCTGGACGTCGTGCACGAGCAGGGCCGACCGCGCCGGGTCGGGCCGCCAGCCGACCCGCCCCGCGGGCAGGTCCGCCGCGCTCGGCAGCGGGTACGCCCG
Organism: Amycolatopsis sp. NPDC004079; assembly: GCF_040610415.1. NCBI lineage: Bacteria > Bacillati > Actinomycetota > Actinomycetes > Pseudonocardiales > Pseudonocardiaceae > Amycolatopsis > Amycolatopsis sp. NPDC004079. Next base: position 31,891 of record NZ_JBEXMH010000025.1, read on the forward strand.
GATTTTCGGCAGGGACACGCCTCACCTCTCCTTCGCCAGGGCGGCCAGCGCCGCCCGCAGTTCGCGTTTGCTGGTCTTGCCCACGCCGGTGACCGGGAACTCCCCGACCACCTCCACCAGATCCGGCACCTTGAACGCGGCGATCCCGCGTCCGCGCACGAACCGGCGCAGTTCCGCCGCGCTCGGCTGGTTTCCGTCCACCGGAACGACATACGCGCAGGTCCGCTCGCCGAGGTACTCGTCCGGCACCGCGACGACGGCCGCGTCGAGCACGCCCGGATGCGCCATCAGGTGGTTCTCGACCTCTTCCGCCGCGACCTTCTCGCCGCCGCGATTGATCTGCTCCTTCGCCCGCCCGACGACCTCGAGATGCCCGGATTCCCGTTGCCGCACCAAATCGCCAGTGCGGTAGAAGCCGTCCTCGGTGAACGCGGTCTTGTTGTGCTCGTCCGCGTTGTAGTACCCGCGAATCGTGTACGGCCCGCGGGTGAGCAGCGCACCGATTTCGCCGGGCTCGACTACGTGGTCCGACTTCGCCAGCGGATCGTCCGGATTCACGACGCGCACCTCGTCGTCCGGCGAGATCGGCCGCCCCTGGGTGCTCAGGACGAGGTCGTCGGGATCGTCCAGCCTGGTGTAGCAGACGAGCCCTTCGGCCATGCCGAACACCTGCTGCAACTGACATCCCAGCGCCGGTCCGATCCGTTCGGCGAGTTCCCGGCCGCATTTCGCGCCGCCGACGAGCAGAACCTCCAAAGAGGACAGATCCCGCCCGGTCCGCGCGGCTGCCTGCACCCAAGCCGCCGCCAACGGCGGAACCACCCCGCTGATGGTGACCCCTTCGGCCTCGATCAGCCGGAACGCGGTGTCGGCGTCCGGACGCGGCACCATCACCGTGGCCGCGCCCGCGTGCAACGCGCCGAGCAGCCCCGGTGAGCTGAGCGGGAAATTATGCGCGACGGGCAGGGCCGCGAGATACACGCTTTCCTTCTTGAGTCCGCATATCCGCGCGCTTTCCCTGACGCTGTAGAGGTAATCGTCGTGAGTACGCGGAATCAGCTTCGGCAACCCCGTGCTTCCGCCGGACAGCTGCAGAAACGCCATGCCCTCCGGATCCGGCTCCGGCAGCTCGCGCGGTCCGGTCGCCGCCAGCTCCGCGAACTCCGGCTCGCCGACGACGAAGACTTTCCCCTTGGCAACCTCCCGCGCCATCTTCGCGTGATCGTGCCCAGCGTGCTCTCCGACGGTGATAATCGCCTGTGCTTCGCTCTGCTCCACGAAGTGCCGCAACTCGCTGTCGCGATGCGCGGGCAACGCGAACACCGGCACCGCACCGGCCCGCCACAGTCCAAAAACGACAGACACGAACTCCGGAATGTTCGGCAACTGCACGACGACCCGGTCGCCCTGCTTGATCCCGCCGGCGACGAACCCAGCCGCCAACCGATGCGCCCGCTCGTCCAGTTCGGCGAACGTCCACCGCTGATCCTCGCCGACCACGGCAGTCCGGTCCGCATACGCTTCCTTGAGCGAGGTCAGCAACGCCCCGAACGTCTGCCCCCGCCAATACCCGCTGGCCCGATACCTGGCCGCGGTTTCCTCCGGCCACAGGTTCACGCGACCCCCTCCGCACCCAGCGCACGCAGCAGCGTCCCGAACTTCGCGCTGGTCTCGGCCAATTCCGCCGCCGGATCAGACCCAGCGACGACACCGGCCCCCGCGAACAGGCGCGCCGTCCTGTCGGACACCTCCGCACACCGGATCGTGACCACCCATTCGCCGTCCCCCGCGAGGTCGGTCCACCCGACCAACCCCGCGTAATATCCGCGATCCTCGGGTTCCAGTTGCGCGATCGTGTCGCGCGCGAGATCGACCGGCACCCCGCACACCGCGGGCGTCGGATGCAAGGCTTCAGCCAACTCCAACGACGACGGCCCACCCGGCCCCACCCGACCGGTGATCCGAGTGGAAAGGTGCCACATCGTAGGCGTGCCAATCACTTCCGGCTCTTCCGGAACTTCCAGCTCGGTGCAGTAGCGCCCCAGCACCTCCGCGACCTGCGCGGCGACGAGAGCGTGTTCATTGAGGTCCTTTTCGGACACTCTCAACTCGGCAATCGCCTGTGCGTCCTGGACCGGGTCCCCCGTCCGCCTCCGCGACCCAGCGAGCGGATTCGCGGTCACGACGTCGCCCTTGCGAGACACCAGCAACTCCGGACTAGCCCCGACGAGCGTCCGCGGCGCCGGATCCCCCGGGGCGCTGACGTCAACGGCGAAGGCGTGCGCCGCGGGGTCGGCCACGACGAGGTTGCGGAGCAGCCGCTGGACGGAAACGCCCTGCTGGCCCACGAGATCCAGCGCCCGGGCAAGGACGACCTTCTCGAGTTCCCCGTCGGTGATGAGCTCGACGGCCCGACGGACACTTTCGGCGTAAACCTCGGGGGCCGGTTGAGGTACTACGGTCCAGGAGGTTTGTGCCGAGAACCCGCTCGGCTCCCCGCGATCGCCCTCAGCGGAGACCCCGCCAGCCAGTTCCGCGCGACTGCCCACATCTGAAACCTCGTCGGCCAGCTCCGCACGACCACCCACACCCGGATCCGCGTCAGCCAACTCGGCACGACCACCCACGCCCGAATCCGCGCCAGCCAACTCCGCACGACCGCCCACGCCTGAAACCCCGCCAGCCAACTCCGCACGACCGCTCACGCCTGAAACCCCGCCAGCCAACTCCGCACGACCGGCCACGCCCGAATCCGCGCCAGCCAACTCCGCACGACCATCCACGCCTGAAACCCCACTCGCAGCGTCGCCCGGTGCCTTGGCCCGGCGCACCACCGCGGGCACGATCAAACTGCTCCCGGAATCCGGCCGAAACCCGATCGCTCCCACCACAACCGGATGGGCAACCCCCGCCAGCACAGCGGCTTCCAACGCCTCAGCGGCAGCCGCGGCCCGGTTGCCGGGTGTGCCGCGGACGCACGAATGCACCCCGTCGGCGAGCAGCACCCCGCGGGCCGACGAGTAGTAGAACGACCCCGGCAGGTACGCGGCCAGGAGATCCGCCGCCCGGTGGACCGGCCGCGGACGGGCCGGAGCAGGTGAGGACACGAGGTGAATTCCCTTTCGCACACGCGCAGGCGGCCGAGCCGCCCCGTCTGTTCCTTGGACAAGGTCCAGACCTTGACTGTTCGGTTAGCCTAACCTAATGGACGCTACCGTATCCGGACGAAAAGGAAAAGCCGCCCGGCGGATCAACCCGGGTCACGCGCGAAGCGTGGCCCCGCCGTCGACGTAGAGGTTCTGCATGGTGATGTGCCGCGCCCGGTCGGACGCGAGGAACAGCACAGCGTCCGCGATATCGGCCGGGTCGGCGATCCGCCCGAGCGGAATCCCGACGCGGAATTCCCCTGGATTCCCCGCGATCACGCGGGCTTCGCCGGAGTCGTCCGTCCACAGCAGACGTTGCATGTCGGTATCGGTCGACCCCGGCGAGACGATATTGCACCGAATCCCCGACCCGGCGAGCTCCAGCCCGAGACAGCGGGTGAGCATGGTCGCCGCCGCCTTCGAAGCCGCATAAGCCGCCATCCCGGTCCGCGGGACACCAGCCGCATTCGACCCCACAGTCACGAGCGCCCCACTCCCCCGCGGCTGCATCCGCCGGGAGATCTCGCGTAGCACTGTGAAAACGCCCGTCGAGTTGACCGCGAAGGTCGCCGCCCAGTCCTCGTCGCTGGTCTCGCTGACGCTTCCAGGCCGCAACACCCCCGCGACAGACACCCCGATCCCGATCGGCCCCAACTCCCGCTCGACATCCGCGACAACCCGCGCAACCGCTGCCGGATCCCCCACATCCGCCACGAACGGCACCACCCGCCCGCCTCGGCTCCCGACCGGCGGCCCGGCACCCGCCTCGACACGAGCCCGCGCCGCATCGGCTGTTATCTGCGCAGCGTCACCGTCCGCACGCTCCGACATGACCTCAGCCGCAAGGCTCCCCGAGACATCGCCGCCTACGGACGCCCCCGCCACAACATGCCCGGAAAGTCGCTCAACATCACGCCCCTCCGGAACGTGCCCGGAAAGTCGCTCAACACCACGCCCCTCCGGCGCACCCGCCGCCAGAGAACCCGGCGCAGCGTCGCCAAGCGCTCCACCGTTCGAAGCATCCGCGGCATCCGCCCGAGCCCGCCCCGCGCCGTAGTCACGCGCGGCAACCTCCCGCAGCCCCTCCTCGTCAATGTCGACCGCGGCCACCACGGCACCGGCGCGGGCAAGCGCCTCCACGACGGCCGCGCCGATCCCGCGCGCACCGCCGGTGACCAGCGCGACCCGCCCCTCGATCCCGGCTTCCGCGTCCCGCGTCACCGCGCACCTCACCCTCTGTCGCCGACTGATTAGGCAAACCTAACCTAATCGAGTGAGCGACGGCCAGGGTGATCCCGCCCACCCCCGGTTCAGCGGCCGGGCGCGAAATTCCGCAACCGCAAGCTGTTGGCCACCACCAGCACCGACGACAGCGACATCGCGGCCCCCGCGATCAGCGGGTTCAGCAGCCCGCACGCGGCGAGCGGCAACGCGGCCACGTTGTACCCGAAAGCCCAGACGAGATTGCCGCGGATAGTGCGCAATGTCCGCTGAGCGAGACGGATCGCGTCCGGCAGCACCGACAGATCGTCGCGGACCAGGATGATGTCGGCCGACCGCAAGGCCAGATCGGTTCCCTCCGCGACGGCCAGCCCGAGATCCGCGGTCGCCAGCGCCGGAGCGTCGTTCACCCCGTCGCCGACCATCGCTACCCGATGTCCCTTGCGCTGCAACGCGGACACCGCCGCCGCCTTCTCGCTGGGCAAAACCCCGGCGAGCACCTCGGGGATCCCGACCTCCGCCGCGACAGCCTGTGCCGTCGCCTCGTTATCGCCGGTCAGCAGCACCGTTTTCAACCCCAGCCGATGCAACTGCGCGACCGCCGCCCGCGCCGACGGCTTCACCTCGTCCCGTACTACGAGCATGCCCGCGACCTCGCCGCCTTTCGCCACAAGCACGACCGTCGCCCCGCCAGCCTCCGCCGACGCCACTTCGGCCTCGACCTCCAGGCCAACCGAAACCCCTTCGCCGACCAGCAACTTCGGCCGCCCGACCACGACTGCCGTTCCCTCGACGACACCACGCGCACCCAGCCCCGGCAAGGCCTCGAACTGCGCTGCGGCCGGAAGCACCTCCGGCCCACCAGCGACAATCGCTGCCGCAATCGGATGTTCCGACGAAGCTTCCACCGCGGCCGCGAGACGAAGCGCTTCCGTCGACGAAAACGACCCGAACGCCCTGGTCTCGGCGAGAGTCATCCGTCCCTGGGTCACCGTGCCAGTCTTGTCCAGCACGACGGTGTCGACCGTGCGACTCGCCTCGAGCGCGTCCGGCCCCTTCACCAGGATCCCGAGCTGCGCGCCCCGCCCGACGCCGACCATCAACGCCGTCGGCGTCGCAAGCCCCAACGCACACGGGCACGCGATGATCAGCACGGACACCGCCGCCCCGAACGCATCCCGCACCGGGTTCCCGCTGAGCAACCACCCCGCCAGCGTGAGCACGGCGAGCGCCGAAACCACCGGGACGAACACCGCGCACACCCGGTCGGCCAGCCGCTGCACCGCCGCCTTCCGCTCCTGCGCCCGCTCGGCCAGCGCGCTCATCTGCGCCAGCTGCGACCGCGCCCCGACCGCCTCCGCACGCACCACCAGCCGGCCGTTCAGGTTGATGCTCCCGCCGATCACCCGGTTTCCCGGCCCGACCTCCGCCGGCACCGGTTCTCCCGTGATGGCACTTACATCCACTGTGGACAGACCACTGTCGACAGTTCCGTCAGCGGCGATCTTCTCCCCCGGCCGCACCACGAACCGGTCGCCGACCGCCAGTTCGCCGATTCCGACCAGCACTTCGCCGTCCGCGCGCAGAATCCGCACGTCCTTCGCCGCCAGCGCGTCCAGCGCCCCGAGAAGGTCCGCCGCGCCACGCCGGGACCGCGCCTCGAAGTACCTGCCAGCGAGCAAGAACGTCGTCACGCCTGCCGCGACATCGAGGTACACCGAATCCGCGCCCGGCGCGGTCGCGCCGAACCCGATCCAGTAGCCCGCCTCGCTGCCCGATCCGATCAGCACCGAAGCGGCCGACCACAGGTAGGACGCCAACACCCCCAAGGAAACGAGAGTGTCCATACTGGACGATCGGTGCCGCAGATTGCGCAGCGCGGCACGGTGGAACGGTGCCGCCGACCAGAACACGACCGGTGTCGCGAGCAGCAGACACACCAGCTCCCACAACGGGAATCGCAACGACGGCACGAGCGCGAGCGTGATCGACAGGTTTCCCAGCGGGACAGCCAGCACCGCGGCCACGATCAGCCGACGGCGCAGATCGCGAACCCGCGCGTCGCGATTTTCCGGGCTCGTTTCGCCGCGGACAGTCGCGGTGTAGCCAGCCCGCTCGATCGTCGCGATCAGCAAGGCGGGATCGAGGTCAGGTGGATAGTGGACGGTCGCGCGTTCGGTCGCATAGTTCACCGTGGCGCGGACGCCGTCGAGCTTGCCGAGGGAACGCTCGACGCGCGCCGCGCAAGCGGCACAGGTCATCCCGCCGACGGCGAGATCGAGGTGACGGGTCGGGGTCGCCGCGGGGACGGCGGTCTGCGTGGACATGGTTCTCCGGATTCCAGGATGGGCACGAAAGCGGTGGCAGTGCCTGCGCCGGAAAGGCGGACTGATTTCCATCGTACGCCTGGTTTTCCGTCGCCACTCCTTCGGGTGACTTGGGAACCTTTCACCGCTCCCCGACGACTATCCAGATGGTGGCAGTGCCCGGCCCGACCCGATCAGACAGGAGCGAAAATGTCCGAAACCTTTGCCGCATCAGGAGATCTGCGGCACGTGACCACGTTCTGCGGCAACTGCGACTGCGGCTGCCCGGAGCTGTTCCTCGACGACGCCGCCCCGGCGGAGCGTCGCGTCGTCTTGACCGACGACTTCGGGCAACGCGTGCAGATGAGCTTGGCACAGCTGAAAGTTCTCGTCGCGGACGTCAAGGACGGAGCCTTGGACAAGGTGGTGACTGCCGTGGTTTAGCAATGGAATCGTTGCGGTGCCTCGAGATCGTGACTTCCCGAGGTGGGACGCTATCTGCGGAATGCCAGATTTCAGCGCGCGGCGAGCCGATGCCGGTCGAGCGGAACTCGGGAGTGATCGACCTGATTCGCTGAGGCAGGCATCGGACCGCGGCTACTGTCTTCTGGCCGCCAGGTTGGCGAGCATCGCGTTGTAGGCGGCGAAATCGTCGTCGTCGCCTTGGTCAAAGCGACGGTCCAGACGCGCGGCTTCGCGGTCGTCGTGGCGGCCCCACTGCACCAGCAGCGCCACGACGACCACGATCATCGGGATTTCCCCGGTGGCCCAGGCAATGCCGCCGCCGAGGCGTTGGTCAGAGAGGAGGTCAGGCATCCACGGCAGGGACAGGTACCGGTAGAACGTCTCGGCGATCACCGTCTGCTTGTTCATCAGGATCACGCCGAAGAACGCGTGGAACGGCATCACCGCGAACATCATGCCGAGCCGCGCCAGATGCGGCAGCGAGCGCGGCGGGCGGTCGACGCCGATCACCAGCCAGAAGAAGACGTAGCCGGACACGAGGAAATGGAGGTTCATCAGCTGATGCGCCCAGTGGTAGCGCATCGCCTCGCCGAACAGGCCCGAAAAGTACAGCGCGTAGTACGAGCCGACGAACACCACTGACGCCACCAGCGGGTGCGCGACCAGGCGTGTGAAGCGCGAGTGCAGCAGCGCCACCAGCCACTCGCGCGGACCGTCCGGCCCTGTGCCCGCCACCGGCAAAGCGCGCAGTGCGAGGGTCACCGGGCCGCCGAGCACGAGCAGTACCGGGGCGAGCATGGCCAGCGTCATGTGGATGACCATGTGCAGGCTGAAGGTTCCAGACGAGTACTTGCCCAGGCCGGACGACGTCGCGATCAGCACCGTCGCCCAGCCGCAGGTCCACGCCCAGAACCGGCCGCGCGGCCAGTCGTCGCCGCGAGTGCGGAGTCGACGCGCGCCGACCGCGTAGGCCGCGACGGCGAGCACTGCCAGGACGCCGAGCAGCAAGTCCGGACGCCAATTGAGAAAGAGCCGGGCGAACGTCGGAGGGTCAGGCAGGTCGTAGCCGAGCACGGTCTCGCCGACGGTCGCCGGATCGTCCACGAACGCCGGTGGCACCAGACGCGCCAGCCCAGCCGAGACGCCCATTGCCCCAGCCAGCACCACGACCTCAGCCACGAGAGCCGCTTTCCCGCCGCCCCAACGCCGGCGCGTGACGGCGATCAGCACCGCCAGCACCACCGTGACCACGACCTTTATCCCAAGGAGAAAGCCATAGCCAGTAAGCAATCCAGCCGGACGGGGCAGCGTGAGACCGTCGACTATTCCGGACGCGGCGAGTACGACGAGACAACAGGTCGCCAACCGTCGATATCGACGCAGCGCGACTTCTCGGGCCGAGCCCGAACGTCGGACGTGGACCAGCAGCGCAACGAGGGCGCCAGTCCACAGCGCCGCCGCGATCACGTGCCACACCAAGGCGTTCGTGGCCAGGTCGTGCCACGCGCCGATGGAAACGTGCCCGGCGATCGCGCGCGGCAGCAGCCCGACGATGGCCAGGCCTAGCCACCACACCGTGGTGCGCCAGGTCAACGTGCGCCAAACGCCGATCGCTACGGCCGTCGCCACCGCCAGGACGCAGAGCCAGGCTTTGGGTTCCTCCATGGCGTCGACGAGGACGGCAACGTTCGCCAGGTGGAACGCCTCGGAGACTGGTCGCCCGGACGCGTCAGCGGCGTCGAACGGCACCAGCATCGCGGCAGCGAGCGCCCAGACGACCGCGGCGCCCGCTGCTGTGCGGGTCGCTGCGTAACCGTCCGGGGAGAGCCGTCCCGATTCGCCCGGCGGGCTCAGAAACGCCGCGAATGCCAGCGCACCGACGCAGACCACCCCGGCCGCGTCGGCGATCAACCGAAGCAAGGAGGTGCCGAAGGACGTCAACGGGCCGGGAGCCGGGTTGCCGAGAGCGGCGTAGACATCGCCCGCCGCAGCGACCACCGCCACGACGGCCACGGCGGCAAACCCCGCGGCGGCAAGCAAACCCCGCCGGTGCGGGGCCGGAATAGTGCGCACAGCAGAATAGTCGGGCGGAGACGGCCGCGAGTTCCCGCGACCTGGATCACGGGCGGATCCCACGGCGGGCCCTAACAGGCTGCCGGAACGACGGCTCGGCTCGGCTCGGCTCGGCTCGGCTCGGCTCGGCTCGGCTCGGCTCGGCTCGGCTCGGCTCGGCTCGGCTCGGCTCGGCTCGGGAAAGCGAAGCCGAGCACCTAGCTCGGCAATCCGCCACCGTCCACTCCAGACGACCGCCGTCGAGCGACCAGCCCGCCGCCGCCCTCGTCCGATACGACCAGCCGTCCATCCCGCTTGGCACCTGACTCGAGCAGCGACCCGCCCGGTAACCAAGGCGATCCGCCTGCTACCGGACGGCCGACCCACTCGCCGACAGCCGAGCAGATCCAGCCAGCTACCAAGCAACCCACGCCAACACCCAAGCGGCCCGGCAGAACGGAACGACCCGCATCACATAGCGGTGTCGCTCTCCTCCTGCGCGCGCAGCAAATCATCACGGGCGCGGGACACCCGGGAACGCACCGTGCCGACCGGGCAGCCGCACACCTCGGCCGCTTCCGCGTACGACAGGCCCAGGAATTGGGTCAGCACCAGGGCTTCGCGGCGGTCCTCGTCCAGGGTGTCGAGCAGGAGGCCCAATTCGATGAGGTCCTCGAAACCCGCCGTGCGCGTCCGGGCCGATTGTTCTTCGGCGGCGCGCTGCCAGTCGGCCGTCGTGGATTCGCGGGGGCGGACCGAGCGCGCGCGGATGCGGTCGACGACCACCCGGCGGGCGATGGACAGCAGCCACGTCCGCGACGACGACCGGCCCGCGAAGCGCGGCAGGGAGCCGAACGCGCGCAGGTACGTTTCCTGGGTGAGGTCGTCCGCGTCGGCCGGGCTGGTGCGGTGGGCCAGGAACCGCCACGCGTCGGCTTGCGTCGCGCGGACCCAGGCTTCCAATGCGGCCTGGTCACCGCGGCCCGCGGCGAGGGCCAGTGCGGTGATCCGCTCGTCGTCGTTGTCGCGGCCGGTGGACACGGATGTCACGGTAGTCCATGCCGTCCGGCGGCGGCGCCACGACCAGGTGCCGGGAAAATCGCCGAACCCGCCGGGAACTCAGGCGCGCGTCCGAGCGACTATGACAGACGTGAGCTGTGAAATCTTCCGCGAAGCGCTGTCCGCGCGACTCGACGGCGAAGCGGGCCCGCTGCCCGAACCGCAGGTCGACCAGCACCTCGAGACCTGCGCGTCGTGCCGGAGCTGGTACGAGCGAAGCGCGACGCTGCGCCGCACGATGTTGGTCCGCAGCGCGCCCGAGGTGCCCGACCTCACCGACCGGATCCTCGCCGAAACCCCGGCCCCGCCCCGGGAAAAATGGGGGCTGCGGGTCGCGCTGGGACTGGTCGGGCTGGTCCAGTGCGGGCTGGCGTTCGCGCAACTGCTGGGCATGGACCACGCCCACGGCGGTTTCATGGAAGGCCACCTCATCAACGAAAGCGCGGCCTGGAACCTCGCGGTCGGCGTCGGACTGCTGTGGGCCGCCCTGCGAACCCGCGCGGCGGCCGGGCAGCTGCCGATGATCACCGGGTTCGTGATCGTCCTCGCCGTGCTCACGACCAGCGACCTGATCGGCGACCGGGTGACCGTCGCCCGGGTACTGTCGCATGTCTTCCTCGTCGTCGGGCTGGCACTGCTCTACGCGGTCCACCGCCAGCACCGCCTCCGGCACCAGCCGGGCCCGGACCTCGCCGACACCGCCGACGACCCGGACCAGACCGCCGTGACCACCCACGGCGCGCTCGCCCTGGTCCGCCCGCACCCGAAACGCGGCCGCGACTCCCAACGCCCGACCGGACGGCACCGCGCCGCCTGACGCCCGTCCCCGCTCGCGTGTCCGGCCAAGCAGCTCACCCGGACGGACACGCGAGCAAGGAATCTCGCCGCGACGCGAACCGCGCGCCAGCAGCGACCCGGCGGACGACTGCTCGTTCGCGACACCCAGCCGACGCGGCCCGCGGTTCGCAGCCCGCGGTTCGCAGCTCACGGCTCACGGCTCACGGCTCACGGCTCACGGCTCACGGCTCACGGCTCACGGCTCAGATCATCGCGACCGCCATCACCGCCATGCCCAAACTCATCACGCCCTCCATCGCCAGCCCGGCCTCCCGCCGTCCAGGCCGGGCGACCGTCCGGGCGTGATCGATCGCCCGGGCCAGCCACGCGACTCCAGCCACCAAAAACACCACTGCCAGCACAGCCGCGACCGCCACCACGTGCCCCGGCGCGTGCCCGGTCATCGTCATGCCCGCGTCGCCCATGTCCATCCCGGCGTGCTCGCCGCCCATCGCCGTCGCGGACATCGTCATTCCCGCCATCGCCGACGGCATCACGAACGCCATCCACGCCATCCCGGCCATCATCAGCGCGTGGTGCGCTCCCGGCAGCCGTCCGTGCCCCATGCCCAGCGCCGCGCTCACCGCGAACCATCCGGCCGCCGCCGCGAACAGCACGACCTGCGGCATTCGGGCGAAAGTCATCGTCGCGGGCCAAGCCATCGTCACCATCCCGACGCACATCGCCGCGTGCAGCGCGTCCGCCACTCGTCCGCTGACGCCGGGACGCCGCGCGCAGCGGTACAGGCAGAACGCCCCGGCCGCCGCGAACAGCAGCGTGAGGATCCACCGCAAACCCGCTTCGGCGATCATCGCGCGACCTCCCGGCGCAAGCCCAGCAGGCAGTCCACGGCCAGGAATCCCACCAGCGACACCCCGAACACCGGCAGGAACCACCCCACGACCGCCACCACGACCAGCACCGGAGCCAGCACTCGCCCGGGGATCCGCCGCCACGCGCCGCGCATCGGCAACCGGCCGAATCGAGCCCGGCCACGCCGCCACCCGTAATCCTTCGGCGATCGATCCAAGCCGCCCGACTCGCCGGAACGTCCCCCACCGCGCAACCAGCCACCCGCCGCCGATCGCCCGGACCGGCCCCGCAGCCACCACATCCGGTACCCCCACCCCACAACACAAACCAACGCCGCCCCGAGCACCGTCAGCACAATCTGGTTCGCGACCCCGAACAACAACCCCATGTGCGCGTCGATCCCCCACCGGCTCAGCTTCGCGGCGAGCGGATAATCGGCGAACCTCAGCGTCCCAGCAACAACGCCCGTACCGGGATCAACCGCCATCGAGTCCTGTTTGGACGGCCAGCCCCGCCCGATCTGCTGCACCACGTAGCCACCCGCGGACGGCGGCCGGATCTCCACCGGGTCGGACAATCCGGCCCGCACGGTCGCGTCGCGAACCGCCTGCCAGCCGACGTCGCCGGGAGACCGAGAAGCAGACGAAACCGACGGCGTAGTCCAGTCCAAAGAGGACCGCAGGTCGGTGATGTTCGCGCCCGCATGAAGGGACCACGTCAACCCGGTGGCGGAGAGGAACAACAGCCCCGCAGCGATCCACAGCCCCGCCGAGCCATGCCAAGAACGCAGCCGACGCCGTCCAGGCTTGCCGCCGGAAGGCAGCAGCACAGCACGCAAACGTCGACGACGGCCAAGCCACAAAGCCAACCCGGCAAGGGTGATCACCCACAGCCAACTCGCCGCCAGTTCACTGTACAACCGGCCGAAATCGCCGAGATGCAGGCTGCGGTGGAGAGTGTCGATCCAGCCTCGGACCGGCATCGCCTGCCCGGAACCGTAGGTCTCCAGCGCGCCGCGAACCGCGCCGTCATGCGGATTGACGAACACCGTGTACCGATAACTCGGCGCAAGACCCGGACGGTCGAAGATCACCTGGGTGGTGTCAGTCGCGGACGGTGCCGGGCGGACGGCGATGACCTTCCCGTCCGGCACCTGCCCGCGCGCGACGAGAACCTGTTGGTCCAGCGAGACCGCGCCGGCGGCGGCCGGGACGTGCAACTCCCGCGAGTAGACAGCCTGCTCCAGCTGCGGCGTCCACACGTACGCGATCCCGGTCAGCGCAGCGACCAGCAGGAACGGTCCGACGAACACTCCGGCGTAGAAGTGCAGCCGCACCACGAGCGGACGCAGCGCCGCCCATCCGGTCGCCGGTTCCCGTTCGGTGCGTGGCGCGTCGTCTGTGCCGATGGCCATCCTGCTCCCTTCGCGTGGTCCGCCTCCTGAGGAGTCGGGCGAGCGGGGCAGTCGGTTCCCGGCCGGGGACAACGCCCGATCGGGTGTCTCGCGCGGACGGGCCATTGCTTCTGGCACTGAGTGACAGTATTGTCGCCGTCACATTCGACACCAAGTGTCAAATATCGCCGAGCGGGACAAGGGAGTCACGATGAGCGAGACGACAGCCGCAGCCGAGACGCAGGCCGAAGAGGTCGTAGCCGACGAATTGCTCGTCGAGGAGGTCTCGATCGACGGAATGTGCGGTGTCTACTGACCGCGACGCCGCGGCGTTCGATCTGGACGGTGCTTGGGAACTGGACAGCCGGGTCTCCATCCGGCCGGAGCGGTTCGGCGCGCTGCTGTACCACTTCGGCACCCGCCGGCTGTCCTTTCTCAAGAGCCGCACCATGCTCGCCGCGGTGCAGGCGCTGACCGACCACCCCTCCGCCCGCGCCGCCTGCGCACGGGCCGGGGTCGCGCAGGCGGAACTGCCCCGCTACCGCGCCGCCCTCGCCGCGCTCGCGGCGTCGGACATGATCCATCCGAGGAGCGTGTGATGCCGCTTGTCGACGAATTCCAGTTCGGGCTCGACGCGCCGATCTGCCTCACCTGGGAACTCACCTACGCCTGCAACCTCTCCTGCGTGCACTGCCTTTCCTCGTCCGGCCGCCGCGACCCGCGCGAGCTGAGCACCGCCGAGTGCAAGGCGCTGATCGACGAGTTCGAGCGCATGCAGGTGTTCTACGTGAACATCGGCGGCGGCGAACCGACCGTCCGGCCCGATTTCTGGGAGCTGGTCGACTACGCGACCGAGCACCACGTCGGCGTCAAGTTCTCCACCAACGGCATCAAGATCACCGAGGACGTCGCGAAACGGCTCGCCGGCAGCGACTACGTCGACGTCCAGATCTCCCTCGACGGCGCCACCGAGGAGGTCAACGACCACGTCCGCGGCCCCGGCTCCTACCGCACCGCCGTCCGGGCGATGGAGAACCTTTCCGCCGCGGGGTTCGGGAACTTCAAGATTTCTGTCGTGGTGACCCGGCAGAATGCGGGGCAGCTCGACGACTTCAAAGCCATTGCCGACCGCTACGGCGCCCAGCTGCGGCTCACCCGGCTCCGCCCGTCCGGCCGCGGCGCGGACGTCTGGGACGAGCTGCACCCCACCGCGCAGCAGCAACGGGAACTGTACGACTGGCTGGTGAAGCATGGTGAAAACGTGCTCACTGGCGACTCGTTCTTCCACCTGGCGGGCTACGGCGACGGCGGCCTGCCCGGGCTCAACCTGTGCGGGGCGGGCCGGGTGGTGTGCCTGGTCGACCCGGTCGGCGACGTCTACGCGTGCCCGTTCGCCATCCACGACACCTTCCTCGCCGGAAACACCCGCGTCGAAGGCGGATTCACCCGGGTGTGGCGGGAATCCGAACTGTTCGCCGAATTGCGCAGCCCGCAGAGCGGCGGGGCCTGCACGTCGTGTTCGGCGTTCGACGCCTGCCGCGGCGGGTGCATGGCGGCGAAGTTCTTCACCGGGCTGCCGCTCGACGGTCCGGACCCGGAATGCGTGCGCGGCCACGGCGAACGCGCGCTGGCCGGGGTCGCCGCCGGCAGCGCGCCGAAACCGTCGCTGGACCATTCGCACCGCACACGCAAGCGCGAACCCGTGCCGGTGACCATCGGCATGCGCCGTCCGCCGGACCGGGCCTGCGACGAGAACCCGCTCGCCGGTTTCGCACCGGGGCCGGGCCGCTGAGATGCGCCTGGCCGATCTGTCGTCGCCGGACGTCGCCGAACAGGCGGCGTCCGGCGCGATCCTCGCCGTGCCGCTCGGGGCCACCGAGCAGCACGGCCCGCACCTGCCGCTGAGCACGGACACCGACATCGCGACGGCGTTGTGCGACCGGCTCGCCGCGGAACGACCGGACGTGCTTGTCGCGCCGGCCGTGCCGTACGGATCGAGCGGCGAACACGCCGGGTTCGCCGGGACCCTGTCGATCGGGCAAGCGGCCACGGAACTCCTGCTCGTGGAACTGGGCCGGTCGGCCTGCGAAACGTTCCGGCGGCTGCTTTTCGTGTCCGCGCACGGAGGAAACGCGGCGTCGGTGACCCGCGCGGTCGCGATCTTGCGCACCGAATCGCGGGACGTTTCGATGTTCGAGCCGCGCTGGCAAGGCGATCCGCACGCCGGACGGCCGGAAACCGCTCTGCAGCTGGCACTTCGGCCGGATGCGGTGCGGATGGAGAAAGCGGTACCGGGCGACAGCCGTCCGCTGGGCGAGTTGCTCCCGGTGCTGCGCAACGGCGGCGTGCTGGCCGTGACCGAAACCGGGATCCTCGGCGATCCCACCGGAGCCACCGCGGACGAAGGCCGGGATCTCCTCGACGTCCTCGCCGCGCAGTTGCGAGCACACGTTCACGACTGGACCTCCGTGGTGACGCCGTGAAAGTCGCCCTCGTAACCGGCGCGGCGCGCGGCATCGGCGCAGCCACCGCGGCAAAGCTGACCGGACAGGGCTGGGCCGTGCTCGCGGTCGACGTCGCCGAAGACAACCCCGTCCTCCCCTACCCGATGGGCACCGCCGAAGAACTGTCCACAGTGGTCGCCAAGATCCGGGAAGACGGCGGTACAGCGGAGGAATTCCGTGCGGACGTCCGCGACCGTGCGCAACTGGCCGCAGCCGTCGCGGAAGCAGAACAACGCTGGGGCGGGCTCGACGCGGCCATCGCGGCGGCCGGAGTGATCGCGGGCGGAGTGCCGCTGTGGGAAATGCCGCCGGAGCAGGAAGACGCTGTGCTCGACGTCAACCTTCGCGGTGTCCTCAACCTCGCCCACGTGGCGATTCCCGCGATGCTGCGGCGTCCGAAACCGCGCGCCGGACGGTTCCTGGCCGTCGCGTCCGCCGCCGCGACGCGCGGGCTGCCGACACTCGCCGCGTACTGCGCGGCGAAAGCGGGGGTCGCCGGGCTGATTCGCGCGCTGGGCACGGAATTGGGCGACTCCGGCGTCACCGCGAACGCCGTCAGCCCGGGCTCGACCGACACGCCGATCCTCGCCGAGAGCTCCCGGTTGTACGACCTTCCGGCGGCGCAAACGTTTGCCGCGCAACAACCTCAGCAGCGGCTGCTTGATCCCGCCGAAGTCGCCGCCGTCCTGGCCTTCCTCGCCGGGCCGGAAAGCAGCGCGATGACCGGCGCGGTCGTCCCGGTGGACGGAGGGCTGGCACTGTGACCGCCCCGCTGCCCGCCGGATTCCGCCTCGCCGTCGACCCGAGCGTCAAACAGCTCTCCGACGGCCTCCTTTTCGGCGGCTCCCCCGCCCGCGTGCTGCGCCTGACGAAGGCCGGGCGAACGGCGTGGGCCCGCTTGGCGGACAACCCCGTCGAGACCTCCGCGGAAGGCGTCCTTGCCCGGCTGCTTACCGACGCTGGGTTCGCGCACCCGTTGCCACCAGTCAAAACCGCCGACGCGACCGTCGTCATTCCGGTCCGCGACCGCGCCGAACTGCTCGGCCGATGCCTCGCCGGACTCGACGGCCGATACCCCGCGCTGGTCGTCGACGACGGATCCGCTGACCCCGCCGCCATCGCCGCAGCAGCCTCCGCGCACGGCGCGAAGCTCGTCCGGCGCGACATCAACGGCGGCCCGGGCGTAGCTCGAAACACCGCCCTGGAGCACGTTTCCACCGACCTGATCGCCTTTCTGGACAGCGATTGCGTCCCGTCGTCGGACTGGATCGACCAGCTGGCCGGGCATTTCGCCGACCCGCTCGTGGCCGCCGTCGCGCCGCGCGTGCGGCCGCTCGCTCCCGGCACGTGGGCTGGCCGCTATACCCGCGCCGCCAGCAGCCTCGACCTCGGCACCGCCGCCGCCCGCGTCGCACCCGGCACGCGACTGTCCTATGTGCCCACTGCCGCTCTGCTCGTTCGCCGGACCGCAGTGAAATCCGTCGCCCGTGACGGTGCGGTTTTCGACCCGGCAATGCGCGTCGGCGAGGACGTCGACCTCGGCTGGCGACTCCACGACGCTGGCTTCCGAATCCGCTACGACCCGTCCGCACACGTCGACCACCACGAGCCGACCACCTGGCGCGCGTTGCTCCGCCGTCGCGCCAGTTACGGCACTTCCGCCGCACCGTTGGCTATCCGCCGACCGGCCGCGATGGCCCCGCTCGTCCTGCACCCGTGGCCAACGCTGACCGTCGCCGCGCTTCTGGCCCGCCGTCCGCTTCCGGCCGCCGCCGCCTTCACGGGCGCAGTGCTGACCATGGCCCGCGTGCTGCGCCGAAGTGACGTGCCGACACACGGTGTCGTGCGCGCGATGGGCACCGCCGTTGGCCAAACCTGGCTCGGTTTCGGCCGGTACAGCACACAATTCGCCGCTCCCCTGCTCGCCGCGCTTCTGCTGCCGGGCGGGCGAAAACGCTGGGGACGGCGGGCCGCGATCGCGGCGCTGCTCGCCGGACCGCCGCTGACCGCCTGGCTCCGGCAACGCCCCGACCTCGACCCGCTCCGCTACACCACCGGCGCGATCGCCGACGACCTCGCGTACGGCGCCGGGGTGTGGGCGGGCTGCCTCGACCACCGGACCGCGGTCCCGCTGCGGCCGCGCATCACCTGGCGCCCTCTGCGCGTCGACCCGAAGGGAAAACGATGAGCACCACCTGGTTCGAATCCGTCGCCGAAGCACAGCGGCGGGCGAAGAAGCGCCTGCCCGCGTCCGTCTACTCGGCACTGATCGCCGGTTCGGAAAAAGGGCTGACGCTGCAAGACAATCTGGCCGCATACGACGAACTGCGCTTCGCCCCGCGCACCGCAGGACTGCCCGGCGAACGCGATCTGAGCACGAACGTCCTCGGCCGTGACGTCGCGCTCCCCGTGCTGATTTCGCCGACCGGCGTGCAGGCCGTGCATCCCGACGGCGAGGTCGCGGTTGCCCGTGCGGCCGCCGCGCGCGGGACGTCGATGGGGCTGTCGTCGTTCGCCAGCAAGCCCGTCGAGGAGGTGGTGGCGGCCAACCCCAATACATACTTCCAGGTCTACTGGACCGGCAGCCGCGACGACATCCTCCAACGGCTGGACCGGGCCCGTTCCGCAGGGGCGGTCGGGATCATCCTCACCCTCGACTGGTCGTTCTCGCACAGCCGCGACTGGGGCAGCCCGCACATCCCGGACAAGCTGACGCTGCGCGAGCTGATCCGCTTCGCGCCCGAGGGCATGATGCATCCGCGGTGGCTGCTCGCGTACGCGCGCACCAAGAAGCTGCCCGACCTCAGCGTCCCGAACATGGCCGAGCCCGGGACGCCGGTGCCGTCGTTCTTCGGCGCGTACGGCCAGTGGATGCAGACCGCGCCGCCGAGCTGGGAAGACGTGTGCTGGCTGCGGAAGCAGTGGGACGGGCCGTTCCTGCTGAAGGGCGTGTACCGCGTCGACGAGGCACGCCGCGCGGTGGACGCCGGGGTCAGCGCGATCTCGGTGTCCAACCACGGCGGCAACAACCTCGACGGCACTCCCGCCACGATCCGTGCGCTGCCCGCGGTCGCCGAAGCGGTGGGCAACGAGGTGGAAGTACTGCTGGACGGCGGAATCCGGCGCGGGAGCGATGTCGTGAAGGCACTCGCGCTCGGGGCACGCGCGGTCCTGATCGGGCGCGCGTACCTGTGGGGCCTCGCGGCGGGCGGGCAGGCCGGGGTGGAGAACGTGCTGGACGTGCTGCGCAACGGCATCGACTCGACGCTGCTCGCGTTGGGGCATCGCAGCGTCCACGACCTGAGCCGCGACGACCTGATCGTCCCGGAGGGCTTCGAACGCCGGATCGGGGCTTGATCAGCTGTCCGTGAGGGGAACGCTGATTCCCTCCGGGTTCCCCTCACGGACAGTCTTTTCGGACGCAGCGGCCTCGCCTGCTCTTGGGCGTGAAGTCCTTTCGCCGCAAGGACTCCGCTAGTGCCCGCGCGGTGCCGGGTTCTGCTGGAACTGCCCCTGCCAGCTGGCTTGGGCACCGGTGTCGCCGATCCGCACGATGTCGTAAACCGCCGCCCCGGCAGCCAGGACCGACAGCACGATCAACGTCACGCTGACCGCCTTCGAGGCAGGCGCGAGAAACACGCGGCGGTTCGCCGCGGCTTTGCTCGCGCTGGCACCGCTCACGGCGGGGCCAGCCTGGCGTGCACCAGCCGAGGCCGTGCCAGACGCAGCGGCCTCGGGCACCGCCGCCGCAGCACTGCCAGCCAGCACCGCATCAGCCGCGTCCGCCTCGGCACCAGCGCTCCCAGGCACGCCGACACCAGCGCGCGCCGACGTCGCGCCCGGCGCTCCCGCAGCAGCACCACCGCTTCCGGGCGCGCCAGCACCCGCCGCGACCACCCGGCCCGAGCCAGCACCGCCTGCCGCACCGGCCCCAGGCACCGCCGCCACAGCACCACCAGCCACCGCAGCATCAGCGTCCGCATCGCCCACAACCGCAGCACCCGCGTTCACCGCAGCCGCACCAGCCTCTCGCTGCCGCCACCACAGCGCCAAAGCCAGCACCGCCACCGGGATCGCCGCCCAGATCGCCGTGTCGCCGATTTCCGTGTGCGCCCGGACCAGCGGCGTCCGCGCCACGCGCCGTTCCAGCCACTCGCCCGCATTCGTCGTTATAGGCACCAGAATAACCACCAGCACCGACAAAATCGCGTTCGCGCCGGCCAGCCGCCTGCGCACCGAAGGCAGGCAAGCGGTCAGCACCAAGACCAGCGCCGACAACGGCAGCAGCACGACAATCGCGTGCACGAGCAGAATATGAGCGGGCAACCCGTTGACCGTCGTCATGCAGCCTTTCCCATCCACGAACCACAACCAGCCACAACTCTGGCCGAGTCCCGTTAGCACCGGGCAAGATCAAGGTGTGAATCAGGTAAGAGCCACCGTGAACCCCACTACCGCGCCGCCGCCGTCCCGCGGTCCGGCGAACACTTCGCCGCCGTGCGAGAGCGCGACTTCCCGCACGATCGACAGCCCCAGCCCCGACCCGGGCAAGGACCGCGCGGCCGCCGCTCGGTAGAACCGGTCGAAAACCCGGTCAGCGTCCTCGATCCCCGGCCCGCGGTCCAGCACCTCGACCCGTCCGGCCCGCACGCGCAACTCCACCGGACCGGAGCTGAACTTCACCGCGTTCTCCAGCAGATTCGTCATCGCCCGTTCCAAGGCCTTCGACCGGCCGGAGAACGTCGTGTCATCGGCGTCCACAGCAATCGCACGACCGGACCGCCGACGCACTCGCGCGGCAGCTCGCTCCGCCGGATCGCGCAGTTCGACCGGCAGCAGCGGCTCGTCGTCGTACTGTCCGGTGGCCAATTCCACCAGCTCCGTGACCAGGTGAGTCAGCTCGCGTGTCTCGCCGTCGACGTCCGCGAGCAGCCGGTTCCGCGCGTCCGGCGACAATTCCTCGAACCGCCGCAACACGCTCGCGTTGGTGCGCAGGCTGGTCAACGGCGTGCGCAGCTCGTGCGCGGCGTCCTGGACCAGCCGTTCCTGGTCGTCGCGGGCCCGCGCGAGCCGCTCGAGCATCCCGGCGAACGAGGCGGACAGCCTGCCGACCTCGTCGCGGCCGCCGTCCGGGACGCCGAGCCCTGGCCTGCTGCCCGCGCTCACCTCCTCGGTCAGCCGGGTCAGCCGGACCAGCCGCCGGGTGATCTGCCGCGCGAGGAGCCAGCCCGCGAGCGCCGCCCCGGCCAGCACCGCGAGGCTGACCCAGGTCATCCGCTCGGCGAGATCGCCGAGGACGTGCCGGGTTTCGTCCACGTCGATGCCGAGTTGCAGCACCCCGCGCCCGGAGCCGAGCGCGACGGTGAGCACACGGTAGTCGTCCGGACCGACAGTCGCGTCCGCATAGCGAGTGCCGACAACAAGCTCCCGATCAGCGGCAGTGACCGGCAGCGTGACCGGCCGTCCGCCGACACGATGCACCGTCCCGTCCGGCGCGATCGACTGCGCGACCATCGGCTGCGCTTCGTCGTGGTCGTCGTCCCCCGGACCGCGCGTGAGCGGGCTCGGCGCGAGCAGCTGCACCGCGCCCGCCGACACCTGCGACGCCGTGCTCAACAGCGAACGGTCGAGTTCCGCGCTGATCCGCTGGGAAGCCGTGTGATAGCCGAGCACGCCCACGAGAATCGCCGCGCCGCCGCCGACCGCGGCGAACGCGATCGCCAGCTTCCCGCGCAGATTCATGCCGGCCGCACCACGTAGCCGACGCCGCGCACGGTGTGGATCAGCTCGTCCGCGCCCGCGGTCTCCAGCTTCCGCCGCAGGTATCCGATGTAGACCGCCAGGTTCTTCGACTCCGGACCGAATTCGTACCCCCAGATCCGCTGGTGGATCGTGTCGCGGCCGAGCACGATCCCGGCATTGCGCACCAGCAGCTCCAGCAGGTCGAATTCGGTCTTCGACAACACGACCTCGGTGTCGTGCCACCACACCCGGCGCGCGCCGGCGTCGACCGCCAGCCCGCCCAGCCGCACCACGCGCTGGGCCTGCTCGCCCGGATCCGCGCTGCGCCGCAGCAGTGCGCGCAACCGGGCGAGCAGTTCGTCCAGTTCGAACGGTTTCGGCAGGTAGTCGTCGGCTCCCGCGTCCAATCCGGCGACGCGGTCCGCGGTCTCGACCCGCGCGGTCAGCATGAGCACCGGGGTGCGGTCGCCGCCCGCGCGCAGCACGCGGCACACGCCGAGCCCGTCGACGCCGGGCATCATCACGTCGACGATCAGGACGTCGAACTCCTCGCTCCGCGCGATCGCGAGCGCCTCGACGCCGTCGGCGACCTCGCTGACCCGGTAGCCCTCCAGTTCGAGCGCGCGGACCAGCGATTCCCGGATCGCCCGGTCGTCGTCCGCCAGCAGAACGCGGTTCGCCATGCCGCCATCATGCCTCTCCGGCGCCCGCGATCACGGGAGCGGACGCGTCCCCGGCACCACCCATTCGCGGTCCACCTGGCCGTCGACCGCGACCAGCACCGCCAGCCCGCCGCGCGCGCCGTCCGACCAGGTACCGGCCATGGTCTGCCGCGCCGGGTCGAGCACGAGCTCGCCGTGCCACGGGTGCGCATCCGTTGCCAGGGCACGCAATCCGTCCCGGTCCAGGTCGCCTTCGCCCGGTCCGTCCGGCAGCGCCGACCGGCCGTCCGGCGAGGGAATTGTCCAGTTCCGCGCGACTTTCCCGCCGGAGAGGACGCACAGGTCGGCTCCGGTGATGACCACGCCGTCGCGGCGGGTGACGTCCCAGGTGAAAGCGAGCCGTTCGGTTCCGTCGATCACGAAAGTGCGCGGGACGAACACATTCCCGACCTCGCGCTGGTACTTCGCGATGAACGCCTCGGCGTCCGCGGGGCCGATCAGCGGGTCGAGGCCGGGTTTGGTGCCGGACCACTGGCGGCCGTCGGCGGTGAGCAGCCGGTGCGCGAGCGAGGCGTCCTCGTTCCACATGCGACACCAGAGGGCGGGGATTTCTTCGGGGTTCAGTTCTTTCGTCATGCGACGACGATCGCGGGCGCCGGCGACACCGTCCTGTCGGTGTTTCCGCGCCGCGTGGCGCAGGTCACTCGCCGAGCGGACGGGCGGAGATCCGCGCGAGTTCGGCGTCGAGGCCGACCTCGCGGCGCTCGACGCGGTCGCCGGTGAGCTCGATGGCGCGGGTCCGGTCCAGCAGGAAGCCGCGGACCGCGTCGCGCAGGCGGCACCAGCCGAGCACGTACCAGCCCGCCGGGCCCCACAGCAGCCCCAGCGGCTCGACGTCGCGTTCCGTCTCCTGGCCTTTCGCGTCCACATAGGACAACCGGAGGACGCGCCGTGCCGCGAGCGCGGTGAGGATCAGTCCGCTGTGGACGGCAGGCGGTTCGGGCTCGCCGACCCGGTGCAGCCGCGCGGCGAGGTGCTGTTCGGCATCGCGGACATCGGACGGCAGCCGCGCGAGCACCTTGCGGGCCGCCGACTCCGCCGCGCCCGCGAACGGCGAACCAGCGGCGGAGCGCAGCGCGACGGTGATCGCGATGGCTTCCTCCGGCGTGAGGGTGAGCGGCGGCAAGGTCCGCTCGCGGTCGAGACCGTAGCCGCCGGTCCGCCCGGTCTCGGTCCAGATCGGGACGCCCGTCTCGCGCAAAGCGCCGAGGTCGCGCTCGATCGTGCGCACGCTGACCTCGAACCGGGCCGCGAGCCACGCCGCGGTCCGGGTGCGCGGCGCGACCGCCCGGAGCTCCTCGACAAGCGCGTACAGCCGGTCCGTGCGATTCACCCGGCCAGCCTACTGACCAGCGATTCCTCACCCGATCGGGTGGCTTTGCGGGCGACCGCCGTCACGAGGGAGCACCTCCGCTGTTCCGTTCGCGGGAGCCGCAACCGGCTCCGGTCCGTGCTGTGGAGGGCGGCGGACCGGCGCGGTCCCCTCGTTCGTCGGGGGACGAGGGGGCCGCCGGGAGCGGGTCGGCGCAGGGGGCCGGCCCGCTCCCGGTCCGGCGGGGACACTTGACTCTCACACCGTGTCAGAGCGTGTGCTGGGGAGGTCATGTTCACCATCGGAGAATTCGCCCGCCACGGCCGGGTTTCGGTCCGCATGCTGCGCCACTACGACACGCTCGGCCTGCTCCGGCCCGCCGAGGTCGACCCGCACACCGGCTACCGGCGCTACACCGCCGGGCAGCTGGCCGCGCTGAACCGGATCGTCGCGCTCAAAGACCTCGGTTTCGGGCTCGGCGAGGTAGCCGCGCTGCTGGACGACCAGGTCACGCCCGAGCAGGTCCGCGGCATGCTGACGCTGCGCCGGGCCGAACTGGCCGAACGGGTCGCCGCCGACCGGCTCCGGCTGGCCGAGGTCGAGGCGAGACTCCGCACGCTGGAAAGCGAGCACGCCATGCCGGATACCGAAATCATCGTCAAGGACGTCCCCGCGACGCGCGTCGTAAGGCTCACCGCGACCGTCGAAAGCTTCTCCCCCGAGGCGATCAGCCCGGTCCTGCGCCCGCTGTGCGCGGAACTCGGCCAGCGGCTCGAAGGATCCGACGCCGTCCCGGCCGGACCGCTGATCTGCTACTACGAAAAACCCGCCGCCGAAGACGATCCGGTCGTCGTCCACGCCGCGCTCCCGGTCTCCGGCGCAGTCGCCGCGCCGAACGGGCTCGAGGTGGCCGAACTGCCCGCTTGCCGCGCCGCGACGCTGGTCCACCACGGCCCGGCGAGCGGGTTCCTCGCCGGCTACCAGGAGCTCGCCCGGTGGACCGACGAGCACGGCTTCCGCGCGGACGGCTTCCCGTGCGAGGTCTACCTCCGCACCTCCGGCGACGAACGCGAATGGGTCACCGAACTCCGCGAGCCCTTCGTCGGGCAACCGCGCTGACCGGCCAAGACCCGACCTTCGACGGTTGCGCCGCCGCCCGCTGAAGAGGCGAATGGGTGGGGACGACCCGAGGAGGACGCAGGTGTTCTCGACAGGTCCCGGCACCCAGCCGGACCGGCTCGCCGACGCGCTGGCGGACGGGCCGTTCAGCCGCGCCCTCACGCTGGCCATCGACCGCAGCGGGCTCGGCCTCGACCGGCTGCGCGACCGGCTCGCCGCGGCGGGCGCGGCGGTCAGCACCACCACGCTCAGCTACTGGCGGACCGGCCGCACCGTGCCCGCCCGCGCCCGCTCGCGCGTCGCGGTGCGGATTCTCGAGGGCGTGCTCGATCTGCCGCCGGGCTCGCTGACCGGGCTGATCGAGCGCGATCCGGAGCCGCCGCCGGTTCCCGTCGTGCGCTGGGAACGGCTGTGGGGACGGCGGAACGCGGTGCTGCGGGTGTTGAACTCTTTCGAGACGGCGTACCGGACGTCGCTGGTCGTCGTCAGCCTGCACGAGGCCGTGCACGTGGGCCCGGACCGGCGGCTGCACCGGCTGGAAGTCCGCGAGGTGCTGCGCGCGACGGAGGACGACACGCACATCCGGCTGGTCACCGCGCACGGCGTCGGCCCCGGCTGCCCGCCGAAGCTGGTGCGCACCCGCTACTGCTCGCCCGGACGCACGGAAACCCTGGCCGAGGAGGGGTTCACGGTGGCCGAACTCGTCCTCGGCCGCGGACTGGACCGGGGCGAAACCGCGATCGCCGAGTACGAATTCGAGTTCACCGACGACCGCCCGGACCTCTCGTACGAGCGCCGGTTCCGCAACGCCGTGCACGAGCACGTGCTGGAACTGCATTTCGCGCCCGGTTTCGAACCGCGGGCCTGCCACGCCTACCGGCTCGATTCCCCCGCCGGGCCGGAGACGACCGTCGCCGAACTGCCGATCACCCAGGGCCTTCCGGCGCACGTCGTGTCCGCCGCGGTCACTCCGGGGATCCTCGGCCTGCGCTGGCACTGGGACGCGCCATGATGGACCCATGGAATCGACGCGGATCGACCGCTGGCTCTGGGCGGTCCGGCTGACCAAGACGCGCGCCGACGCCGCCGCTGCCTGCCGCGGCGGGCACGTGCGCGTGAACGACCGCCCGGCGAAACCCGCGACGACGGTCGTTCCCGGCGACGAGGTCCGCGCCCGGATCGGGACGACGACCCGCGTGGTCGAGGTCGTGCAGGTGATCCAGAAACGCGTCGGCGCGGCGGTAGCGGCCACCTGCCTCGTCGACCGCACCCCGAAGCCGCCGCCGGAAGCGGCGATCCCGGTCGCCCGCCGCGAGCGCGGCGCGGGCCGCCCGACGAAGCGGGAACGCCGGGTGCTGGACGAATTCCGCCGTCAGCAGGGCTCAGAAGCGCCCTGATCAGGCGTCGGATTTCTCCCGCGACCGGCGTCCCCAGCGGACGTGCTGCTCGTCCCGCATCCGTTCCACCGCGTCCGGATAGTGCAATTCGAAAGCGGGCCGTTCGGAGCGGATGCGCGGCAGCTCGGTGAAATTGTGCCGCGGCGGCGGGCACGACGTGGCCCATTCCAGGGAATTGCCGAATCCCCACGGGTCGTCCACGTCGACCCGTTCGCCGTACCGGTAGCTCTTCACCACATTCCAGACGAACGGCAGCACCGAGGCGCCGAGAATGAACGCGCCGATCGTGGAAATCGTGTTCAGCAAGGTGAATCCGTCGCTGCGCAGGTAGTCCGCGTACCGCCGGGGCATCCCTTGCGCGCCGAGCCAGTGCTGCACCAGGAACGTCGCGTGGAAGCCGATGAACGTGGTCCAGAAGTGCCATTTCGCGAGCGATTCGTCGAGCATCCGGCCGGTCATCTTCGGGAACCAGAAATAGATCCCGGCGAACGTGGCGAACACGATCGTGCCGAACAGCACGTAGTGGAAGTGTGCGACCACGAAATACGTGTCGGTGATGTGGAAATCCAGCGCGGGCGCGGCCAGCAGCACACCGGTCAGGCCGCCGAGCAGGAATGTGACCAGGAATCCGACCGACCACAGCATCGGCGATTCGAACGAAAGCGTCCCTTTCCACATCGTGCCGATCCAGTTGAAGAACTTCAGCCCGGTCGGCACGGCGATCAGGAAGGTCATGATCGAGAAGAACGGAAGCAGCACCGACCCGGTCGCGTACATGTGGTGCGCCCAGACCGTCGCGGACAACCCGGTGATGCCGATCGTCGCGAACACCATCAACCGGTAGCCGTAGAGCGGTTTGCGGCTGAACACCGGAATGATCTCGGTGACGATCCCGAAATACGGCAGCGCGACGATGTACACCTCGGGATGGCCGAAGAACCAGAACAGGTGCTGCCAGAGGATCGCGCCGCCGTTGGCGGGGTCGAAAACGTGCGCGCCGAGCCTGCGGTCGGCCTCCAGCGCGAACAGCGCGGCGGTGAGGATCGGGAACGCGATCAGCACGAGAATCCCGGTGAACAGGATGTTCCAGGTGAAAAGCGGCATCCGGAACATGGTCATTCCTGGCGCGCGCAGGCACAGGATCGTGGTGGTCATGTTGACCGCGCCGAGAATAGTTCCCAGACCGGACACGATGAGGCCCATGATCCACAGATCGCCGCCGGTGCCGGGGCTGTGCACGGCATCCGACAACGGCGTGTAGGCGGTCCAGCCGAAATCCGAGGCGCCGGCCGGCGTGAGGAACGCGCTCAGCACGATCAATCCGCCGAAAAGGTACAGCCAGTAGGAAAACGCGTTCAGCCGGGGAAACGCCACGTCCGGCGAACCGATCTGCAGCGGCAGCACGAAATTGGCGAATCCGAACACATTCGGCGTCGCGTAGAGCAGCAACATGATCGTGCCGTGCATGGTGAACAGCTGGTTGTACTGCTCCTGCGACAGGAATTGCAGCCCAGGCTGGGCCAGTTCGCCGCGCATCAGCAGCGCCATCGCGCCGCCGACGAGGAAGAAGGCGAACGACGTGGCGAGGTAGAGCAGCCCGATCTGCTTGTGGTCGGTGGTGCGCAGGATGCCCAGCAGCACCGAGCCTTTTTTGCCTCGCCGGCGCGCTTCGGCGATCACCACTGGCCGCGGCTTCAGCTGCGTCATGACCGACCTCCCGCACCCGGCGATCGCCGGGCAGCCGAAAGCAGCCCGGCCTCACGCGGGCCGGGTAACCGGCCGCCGCCCACGGCAAACCCCTTTTTCTCAGCGGGACGGCAATTGCCCGCTCGGCAGCGCGGCACCGAACACGACCGCCGCGCCGATCACGAGAAACACCGCCCCCGCAGCGGGTTCGGACGCCCACCACACCACGCCCGAAGCGGACACCAGCCAGGCGCCGACGAGTGCCTCCTTCCGGACCGGCGCCGCCGCCTTGAGCGCGCGCAACCCCGCGCCGCCCAAGGCGAGCACGCCGATCGCCAGCACCGTCAGCACTGGCCAGTACATCTCCTCACTCCCGGAATTCGCCGCTGTGCCTGCGATAGGCGACAGTCACCGAGATGACGGCGAAAATCGCCAGCAGCACGCCGACGATCAGCGAATTCGTGCGGATCGCGTCGCGATGCCCGTCGACCGGGTAGCCGAACGCGAAGGGCGCGGCGATGAGCCAGAACCCGATCGCGACGTTGACCAGTCCCAGCCAGCGCGCCCGTTCCGGCAGGCCGAACCGGACCAGCGCGACCGCCGCCACGGCGATCCCGCACGCCAGGCTGTTCCAGAACCCGGCCGTCGCGGACAACGTGAACGAGTAGCTGTACGCGAAAGCCGCGAACACCAGCCACGCCCCGGCCAGGAACTCGGCGGTGAGCGGCAGCCTGCTTTCCCGCAGCTTCCGGTCCTGCGGCGTCAACGCGGTGAGCGCCGTGCTCATCTTCATCCGTGGTCACCTCCTCGCCGGGCTACTGCCCGGCCTTGATTCCCGGCTCGCCGTGGTCGAACTGGATCGCCTGGTGCAACGGCACCGTCGTGGTCCGGACGGGCCGGGGCGCGCGCACGCCCATCGGCAGGATCACCCGGTGGTGCGCCGCTTCGAGCACCATCGCGCTGCACGCGTACCAGGCCAGCACCGCGGCCGCGAGCAGGAAGTACGCGGCGATCGTGCGCACCACGCCGACGTCGCGGATCAGGCCGATGGCCAGCAGCGTCGCCCCGGCGGCGAGAGCCGCTAGCAGCGTGCAGAGCACCAGGCTTTCCGCCAGCGCGGCGAGCGCGCCGGTCCAGGTGATCGCCGCGAGCCCGACGAACCAGAACCCGATCGCGGCCGCCGCGACCGGGCTCGCCGCCGTCGAAGGCAGTCCGCCGAGGCCGACGAACAGCTGGTAAACGCCGTAGCCGAGCCAGAACGCGCCCCACGCGCCGTGCACGACCGTGGCGAGCGCGTCGCGGGCCCGGTAGGACCACATCCCGGCGAGGAACTGCGCGACGCCGCCGAAAGCGAACGCGAACGGGGCCAGCAGCAGGGGCGTCGTCGTCTCGTCGCCGAACCAGCCGGCCAGGTTCGCCGCGACCATGAACGTCGACACCGCGAACCCGGCGAGGCCCAGGATCGACGGTGCGGCCACCGGGCTCAGGTTGATGTGCGTGTGCTCGCGCCAGAACGAATACTCCGCGCCGTCGCCGCCTGCCGGCATCGCGCGGTCGGCCGTCTTCATTTCGCGGGTCATCTCGGCTCCTTTCCGCACCGAACTCCCCTGTGCGCCGCGCGTACCCCGCCGCCGACCTGCGGAACCCTGCAAGTACTACGCCGAACGAGTGAATTTCGCGCGGTGCGGCGCGACCGGCAGTGTCCATTTCGGACGCGACACTCCCCCGCAAGGACGGCATGCCAGGCGGCTGAGGGTCCGATATGCCAGGGTGTGCGCATGGCGAGCGTCCGCGGTTATCTGTTGTCCTGGACCACTTTGCTGCCGTTGATCTCCCTGGTCCTGCTGGCGCTCACGTGGGGCCGCACGCTCGGTCCGGTGCCGGTCGCGCTGGTGGCGATCGCGCTGGCTGGCACGGTTCTCGCGGCGGTGCACCACGCCGAGGTGGTCGCGCACCGGGTCGGAGAACCGTACGGCTCGCTGGTGCTCGCGGTCGCGGTGACGGTGATCGAGGTCGCGCTGATCGTCACGATGATGGCTTCCGGCGGCGACAACGCCGACACGCTGGCGCGCGACACGGTGTTCGCCGCCGTGATGATCACCACCAACGGCATCGTCGGCCTGTCGCTGTTCGTGGGCGCGCGCCGGTACGGGGAAACCCGGTTCAATCCCGAGGGCAGCGGCGCGGCGCTGGCGACGGTCGGCACGCTGGCGACGCTGAGCCTCGTGCTGCCGACCTTCACCACAAGCACCCCAGGTCCGGGGTTCTCCGCACCGCAGCTGGCTTTCGCGGCCGGTGCGTCGCTGGTCCTGTACGCCACGTTCGTGGCGACACAGACCGTCCGCCACCGCGACTTCTTCCTCCCCGTCGACTCCGAGGGCGAGACCCGCGAGGAAGAGCACGCGGAACCGCCGAGCCTGCAGAAGACTTGGGTGAGCGTCGGCCTGCTGCTGGTCGCACTGGTCACTGTGGTCGGGCTGGCGAAGGTCGAATCCCCGGCGATCGAGGCCGGCGTGCGGGCGGCCGGGCTGCCGCAGTCCTTTGTGGGCGTGGTGATCGCGCTGCTGATCCTGGCCCCGGAAACGCTCGCGGCGGTCCGCGCGGCCCGGCGCGACCGGATGCAGATCAGCCTCAACCTCGCGTACGGGTCCGCGATCGCCAGCATCGGCCTGACGATCCCGGTCATCGCGCTCGCCTCGGTGTGGCTGAAGGGCCCGCTGCTGCTGGGTCTCGGGCCGACGCACATCGTGCTGCTCGCGCTCACCGTGGTGGTCAGTGTGCTGACGGTGGTGCCCGGGCGGGCTACTCGGCTTCAGGGCGGGGTGCATCTGGTGTTGCTGGCGGGTTTCCTGGTGCTGGCGATGAATCCGTGAGGTCGCCGTCCGGCGGCGGGTGTGCTGGCGGTGTTTCCCGACTCTCCTGATTCCGGTCTGGCGACGGGTGTGACGGCGGTGTTTCCCGACGGGCACGGTTCTCCTGGCTCCGGTCTGGCGACGGGTGTGCTGGCGATGGTGCCCGGGCGGGCACGGTTCTCCTAGCTCCGGTCTGGCGACGGATGTGACGGCGGTGTTCCCGGCGGGCACGGTTCTCCTGATTCCGGTCTGGCGGCTGCCCCGGCTCCGAGCCGAGTGCGCCTGGCTCGCGAACGAGATTCTTTCCGGGTCTCGCGAGCAGCCGTCCGGCCGCTGGTCGGACAGCTTTTTCCGCCACCGGCCGAAGCGCGATTCCCCGCGCTGCCGCGGGCCGCGGGAGGAAAGGACGCCGGTTTTGTCGGTGCTCATCCGTATCCTGGCCGGGTGAAGATCCAGCAGTCCCCTACTCCGTCCGCAGCGGCCGGTGAAGCCGCGCGAAGAGCTTCCCCCGGCAGCCGCCCGACAGTCCCCGGCCGTTCGTCGGCCGATGCCCGCTCCGTCCGCGCGGCCGACCTCGCGTCCGTCGCTTTCGCGAGCGCCCGAGGCGACTCCGCCCGGCTCGCGACCCGTGCATTCGTCCGCGCCTCCGTCCGCGAGGTGCACCCATGAGCGGCGTCTCGTCCCCCATTCCGGAGGCCCCCGCGCGGCCGCCCGCCAAGCCCGGGCTGCTGATCGGCGTCCTCGTGCTGTCGGCGTTCGTGATGATCCTCAACGAGACCATCCTGAGCATCGCGCTGCGCGACCTCACCGTCGACCTCTCCGTGCCGACCACCACGATCCAGTGGCTCACCAGCGGGTTCCTGCTCACCATGGCAGTGGTGATCCCGACGACCGGGTTCCTGCTCGAACGGTTCACGCCGCGGCAGGTGTTCGTCTTCTCGCTCGCCTCGTTCAGCCTCGGCACGCTGCTGTGCGGCGTCTCGCCGGGGTTCGGCCTGCTGATGACGGGCCGGGTCGTGCAGGCGTGCGGCACCGCGGTGATGATCCCGCTGCTGATGACCACCGTCATGCGGCTCGTGCCCGCGCAGCGCCGCGGCGCGACGATGGGCACGATCAGCATCGTCATCGCGGTCGCGCCCGCGATCGGCCCGACGATCGGCGGCGCGGTCCTGTCGTCGCTCGGCTGGCGGTGGATGTTCTTCATCGTGCTGCCGCTGTCGCTGGCCGCGCTGGTCACCGGAATGCTGCAGCTGCGGATCGACAGCGAAACCCGCCCGGTTCCGCTCGACGTCCTCTCCGTGATCCTGTCCGCCGTCGGTTTCGGCGGAGTGCTGTACGGCCTGTCGTCAGCGGGCGAATCCGCCGAGACAGCGCTGGTGCCGCCGTGGCTGCCGATCGTCGTCGGCGCGGTCTCGCTGGCGGCGTTCGGCTGGCGGCAGCTCCGCCTGCAGCGACGCGACCGCGCGCTGCTCGATCTGCGGCCGTTCACCCATCGCAGTTTCGTCGTCGCGCTGGCGCTCAGCGCGTTGCTGTTCATGTGCCTGATCGGCGTGGGCGCGATCCTGCTGCCGCTGTATCTGCAGACCGTCCTGCACAAGTCCACGTTCGTCAGCGGACTGGCCGTCCTGCCCGGCGGTCTGGTGCTGGGCTTGCTCGGCCGTCCGGTCGGCGCGCTGTTCGACCGCGTCGGCGCGCGTCCGCTGGTGCTGCCGGGCGCGCTCGCGATGACGGTCTCGATGTGGCTTTTCTCGTTGCTGAGCCCGGATTCGCCGCTGATCGCGGTGATCGGCATCCACATCGTCCTGATGGCCGGCCTCGGCCTGATGATGACGCCGCTGATGACCGAGTCGCTGGCGGTACTGCCCGACCACCTCTACTCGCACGGCAGCGCGATCCTGTCCACGCTCCAGCAGGTCGCCGGCGCGCTGGGTACAGCGGTGTTCGTCAGCGTCGCGACCGTCACCAGCGCCGATCCCGCCGCCGTCGGTCCCGATGCCAACGGCCTGCAGACGGCCTTCGTCGTCGCCGGCTGCATCGGACTGGTCGCGGTGGCCGGGGCGTGGTTCGTCCGGTCAACCCGCCCGGAGCCAGCGGAGACGGAGGCCTGACACCCAGTGGACCCAGAACGGCTGGACGCCGTTGCCCGCACCTACACCGCGTCAATGACCAGCATCCGAGGCCGACGCGTGCACCGGTTAGTGATGCGCTGGCTGGCCGAGTACGACCACGTCCTGCCCACCGCCACTGCCGACGGCACCCCGGCGTTGCTGGCGCTGTCCTCCGACGGCCGAGCCGCCTTCTGCCACACCGACGGCCGCGGCCCGTCCGCGAACGTGGTCACGTGCGGCCCGACGCCCGGGGTCACCGTGACGTCCGCGCACGACCTGACGAAGGATTCACTGCCGGTGCTGCGCTGGACGGTCCGGCATCCGGGGTTGCTGGACGTCGCGGGCCCGCTGACGATCGCTCCTGGCGACGCGGACCAGGACGAGATCGAGGCGGCTCTGCGTCCTCGATAGCTGGGGGGTGCTGGAGTCGCGCGAAAGCGGGCGGCTCGGAGTCTGCGCTGATGACCGCTGCGCGCGGCCAGGCCTCGAGGCGCTCGCTTCGAAGGCGGTTGCTCGACGCAGTTCGGCAGAGACGGCTGAATCCGCGGGCTAGTGCGCCAAGGCGGGTCTGCACTCGCGGTTGGCGACCAGCCACCGGCGGAATCGCCGGACCACGGCCGAGGACGCTCCGCGTGCAAGAACTCCGCCACCTTCCGAGCCGATCCGCCAGACTTCAGCCAGCCTCAGGACGCCCGCCAAACATTCGCGCCGCCGTGGACTATGCCCACCATCGCGGACAAATCCGCAAGGCATGTCCACTGGCCGAACTCGCTGGACATCCTCCGAGACAGGCGAGTGTCCACCGTTCGCGAGCCAGGCACGGGCGCTTTCGCTCAACCCCGCAATCCCGAGCCACCACCCGGGCGTCCCAGCCTCACCGGCCGAACGCGCTGTTCCACCGCTCCACGTCCCGCAGCCTGCCGTCCGGCGCGGACCAGCAGGCTTGGAGCAGGTCGTAGCCGTCGTGGACCAGGGCCGCGTGGGCGGGCCAGCGCTCGGCGGCCCAGCCGGGTTCGTTGTGCACCGAATCCACCCCCGCGCGGGTCGCGCCTTCCAGTTCGAACTGGAGGTCCCGGCGCGCCGCCGCACGCGGAACCGGCGCACCGGCCAGCACCGCGCGGGCAGCGGCACGAACGCGGGATCCGGTCCAGGCCAACGTCTTCCGATGCGCTCGCGGCACCACCGCGTACTGCACGACCACCGCCACCGCGACCCCGATCGCCGTCTGGGCGAAACGGTCCGCCACCGCAGGCCACACCGGGCCCGGCAGGCTCGCCACTCCGGCGGCCAGCAGCGCGAGCGGCGTGATGACCACCGTCGCCACGGCGTAATTCC
Source organism: Amycolatopsis sp. NPDC004079 (assembly GCF_040610415.1). Taxonomy (NCBI): domain Bacteria; kingdom Bacillati; phylum Actinomycetota; class Actinomycetes; order Pseudonocardiales; family Pseudonocardiaceae; genus Amycolatopsis; species Amycolatopsis sp. NPDC004079. The sequence continues at coordinate 65,960 of NZ_JBEXMH010000025.1, forward strand.
GCGGCACCACCAGCTCCACACAGAACTGCAACACCGCCAGGATCAAGATCAGCACGACCCCGGACGGGCCGACCGTCATCACCAATCCGAACAGCACCAGCCCGGCCGCGGTCCCGACGAACCGGTGCAGCGCCCGCACATTCGCCCGCCGCCGGTCCAATCCCTGCTGCAGCACCACCAACGCACTCAGCACCGCCCAATGCGGCCATCCAAACCCGACTGCCACCGCCAGTTCCCCAGCGACCACGCAACCCGCGCCGACGCGCAAGGCCGTCAGCGCGGCATGCGAACGCAACGGAACCGCCCGCCGCAACCGATATCCGACGCTCGGTCGCGGCAACGGAGGAACACGTCGACCGCCCGCACCGCACGTTCGACAGCGCTGCGTTCCGGCTTGGTCCGGTCAGCCAGCACCCCGGCCATCGACACCACGACCGACGACCCGACCCCCGCCGCGGCGCACCCCAGCACCACCCACGGCTGGGCTCCCGCCTCGACCGCCGCCTGCGCACCCGCACAAACGAGCGCGAAAAACAACGGCCCCGGCGGCCCGAGCCGCAACGCGTCGACGACGTACGTCGCCAGCACCGCGACCGCTGAAACCACCAGCACCGAGACCGGCCCAGGCGGAACCACAGTCCCCACCGAAGCACCCAACGCCGCCGCCGCGAGCAACCCGGCGCCAGCAGCAGCCACGACGCCCGCCCGAACCCGATACGGCCGCCCCTCGCCGTACAAGACCGCGAACGTCCCGAGCGTGACAAACAACGCCGAGGCCGACGCCCCCGCCAGCACCAGGGCGATCCCGGGGACAGCCACCGCCGCCGCGGCCCGCAACCCAGCCGACCATCGCCGCCCGACCGGCGGCAGGGCGAACATCAGCGCCCGAAACCCCGCCACACGAGGCAACTGCTCAACCGGCTCAGGCGACGATCCCATCCGCCCATCCCAACACGCCGCCACCCGCCCCGAAACCCCGGCCACGCCACCTGGAGACGGCGGGCACACTCCAGGCGCGAACCGTGTCCAGGCCCGCACTCGAATGCCCGGGCAACTGCCGACTCAGCGACTCGAGTCGGCCGCCGAAGCCTGAACGTTCGCCCCTGCGAAAACGGGAAGTGCCCGGGCAACTGCCGACTCAGCGACTCGAGCCGCCCGCCGAAGCCTGAACGTTCGTCCTGGCAATACCGGGAAGTGCCGCTGCCCGCAGAGATGGCGGGGTCGCGGGCGGCGGAGATCGAAGCTGAGTTGCCGCACGCGGCCACCCGGATCCGGAGCGGTCTTTCTGCTCGTGCTCGGCATTCAGACACTGCTCCACAGCCCGCCACAGTCACGCGGGCAACGCCACCCAGCTCACTCCACCCGTCCGGACTCCGCCGCACCGTCTTCCCCGTCCTCCGGCAAGTGCAGGTCCGTCACCGCGACGTTCACCTCCACCACCTCCAACCCGGTCATGTGTTCCACCCCGGTGATCACACCGCGGCGGATCAAGCGGGACACGTCGGCGATCGAGGCTCCGTATTCGACCACTACCTGCAGGTCGACGGCTGCCTGCTTCTCCCCCACCTCGACCGACACGCCCTGCCCTGCGGAGGCCGTCGCGCCGGGGACGCGTTCCCGGATTGCCGAGAACGCGCGTGCGGCGCCGCCGCCGAGGGCGTGGACTCCGGGGACTTCGCGGGTGGCCAGCCCCGCGATCTTCTGGACCACGACGTCCGCGATCGCGGTCTGGCCCTGGTCGGTGGCGAGTCCGGGCTTCGGTAGCGCAGTCGGGTCAGGCATCGTCACTCCCTCGTCGGATGAACCGGTCGTCAGGAGGACACGCGCCGTCCGGGAATCTCACGCGCTATGGATACTCGGCGCGCGCAGCCGCCTCGCCCACGGTCACTGGGTCGAGCGCAGGATGCGCGGCCTCAGCCCGCTCCCACAATGAAGCGGCCTCCCTCGCGATTCCCCGCGCGGCCGCGACATTCCCCAAGCCCAGGTAAGCCCGCGCTGCCTCATGGGTGCTTCCGCAGGACTCCGCGCGGGCCGCGGCCTCCCGGTAAGCCGACTCGGCGCCTGGGTGATCTCCAGAGCGGAACCTCGCCCAGCCCAGGCAGTTCAACCCCATCACGACGTCCAGTTCCAAGCCCAATTCCTCAAACACCGCCAAGGTTTCTTCAACCACCTGCGCGGCTTCGGCGGGGCGATTCAGTGCGGTGAGGACCAGCGCGACACCCCGCGTCGTGATGGCGCCGCTGCGTCGGTTGCCGGTCAGTTCGTAGAAATCGGCCGCCGAGCGCAAGTCCCGCAGAGCTTGTTCGTGGTTGCCCCGGTAGTGCTCCGCCCAGGCGGAATGCGCCAGCGCGGTCGCTTCGCCGTGGCGGTCGCCGAGTTGCCGGTACTCCGCCAAAGCCTGGCTGTAGCAACGGGAAGCCTCGTCCAGATCGCCGCGGTCGACGTACGCGATGCCCAGGTTCGCCGTGGTCGTGGCGGCGGCCCAGCGGTTGCCGACTGACTCGGCAGCGGCGCGCGCCCAGCGGTGCGTCGCGATCCACGGGTCCCACAATTTGGTCAGGTAGAAGAAGCCGCGCAGGAAAAACGCCAACTGCCAGCATCGGTCCGTCTCCCCGGCCCGGCGGCAGAGCGCGACCAGGTTGGGCCATTCCGCGCGGAACCAGGCGATCGCGCTGTCCTGGTCCGGGAACTCCACCTCCGGCAGCCCCGGCGGATAGACCACCTCCGGGCGGTACCGCGGGCCGCTCATCGCCCGGTCGGCGCGTTCGGCGGTGGCGACGGAGAAATCGGCCAGGCGGCGGAAAGCGTCCTCGTCGGCGGCCCCGGAGGCGGCGAAAACCCTTACCAGGTCGTGGAAACCGAACCGGCCCAGTTCCGGCTGGGTGAGCAGGTACGCCTGGTGCAGGCGGTCCAGCAGCCGTTCCGCCTCCACCGGATCCAGGGAGCCCAGCGCCTGCGCGGCGGTGACGTCGAAGTCCGGGCCGGGGTGCAGGGCGAGCAGGCTGAACAGCCGCGCTTCCGGCTGGTCCAATTGGCGTACCGACAACCGGAACGCGGCGGCCAGGCTTCGTTCGCCGTCGTCCAGTTCGCCCAGCCTGCGGGTCTCGTCGGCCAGGCGGCGTTCCAGTTCCGCGACGTCCCACGCGGGGTGGGCGCGCAGGCGAGCGGCGGCGATCCGGATCGCCAGCGGGAGACGGCCGCAGCGGTCGGCGATCCGCAGTGCGGCGTCGGGGGTCGCGCCGGTCAGAGCCGTGACCAACGTGGTGGCGGATGCGGTGGGGAGAACGCCCAGCGAGACGTGCTTCGCTTCGTCCAATGCGGGCAGCCGGGAGCGACTGGTGATCACGACGCGGCATTTCGGCTCGGCGGGCAGCAGCGGGCGGACTTGCCCGGTGCTGCCCGCGTTGTCCAGCACCAGCAGGAAACTCCGGCCGCGCAGGCAGGTCCGGAAGAGCGCGGCGCGGTCGTCGGGATCGGCCGGGATCCGTTCGGCGGGCACCTCCAGGATCCGCAGCAGCCGGTCGTGCGCGTCGGCGGGCGTGACCGGATCGTCGGAGGTGCCGCGCAGGTCCAGAAAGAGGCTGCCGTCGGCGAAGGACGGTTCGAGCCGGTACGCGCAGCGCACCGCCAGCGCCGTTTTCCCCGCCCCGCCCATCCCCGAAATGACGCAAACGCCGCCGTCGGACTCGAGAATCTCGCGTACGGCCCGGGATTCCTCGTCGCGTCCGGTGAAGTCGGCGGTCACCGGCGGGAGGCCGGACGGGCGGACGTCCGGCCGGGTGCGACGTTTTCCGGTTTCCGCGGGAACCAGCGAAGTAAGCGCCCCTGGAGTACCGAATTCGGATTCACATAAGGTTGCGAGTGCGGAATTCGGCGCGGCAAGACCGGTTTCGACTTTGCTCAGGTATCCCTTGCTGTAATGCACCCGTGCGGCCAGGTCGGCGAGCGACAGCCCGGCCGCGGTGCGCAGCCGGCGCAGTTCCGCCCCGAACGTCGCGCGCGCTGTCATCCGCCTCCACCCTCTTCTCGCTCCCAGTATGACGATCCGGCACACGCCGGGCCGCGGTTTCGTCACGGCGCGGTCCGCACCGAGACCGGCGGCGCGACCGGCGCGGGCCCGCCCGGCTGGCCGAGCGCGACCCCGGACACGAGCGCGACCCCGGTCAGCCACAACGCGGCCCGCACCAGCAGAGAAAACGAACAGATGACCTTCACGGCAGCTCCTTCAGCGGATTTCCGCCCGCCTGGTCGGCGGCTTGTCCCGAGAATGCGGGACCCTGCGGCATTCGGGGAAGGAGTTTCCTGTTTCCGCCTTAATCGCGTGAACGGGGAACAGGAGGCAACACGGGCGTCGCATTACCACCTGCAAGCCGCGTCGCCGAGGGCTGGGGCGAAAGGGCATATTCGGCTTCGGCGAGCCGGGAGCCAGCCAGCACAGTAGACCCCGGACGGCCGCCCGCGCAGCTTACGAGATCGAAAGCCGCGCCGGCTGACCGCCCGCCAGCAGCCCGGACGAACCGCCTGCCGCCAATAGGGAGCAGTCACCCGCCGTTCCGGGAAGGCGCCATCCGAGCGAATTTCCGGCGCCGATAAACCCGGCCGTACCAGCCGGACGCGGGAATGGGAAATCATTCCGGTCACAGTCCGTGCGCCGATGCCGGGCAAGGCTGGACATCCCCGGCCGCATTGAGGAACAGTGGCTGCGGGCGGGGAGACGCGAGGGAGGAACGGGTGGAACCGAACGCGGCGGACTTGGTCGCGGAATTGAAAGTTCTCCGGAAGGGGCGCGGCGTATTCACCACTCCGCTCGGGATTCGGGTCGGCCCGGTCCTGCGCGAGGTCTGCGGGATTCCCGACAACGCGGAAAACGTCGAGATCCGCGACCGGCTCGCGCACGTGCTGGAGCCGCTGGCCAAAACGCTCCCGGACGACCTCCGGATCGCCGTGCTCGCGGCGTTCGCGATGCACGAACCGGCGCGCAAGCCGTTCTACCAGGAACGGGTGCACTGGGCCGCGCGCGAGCTGGACCGCGACGACCGCACGATCCGGCGGCGCATCGACGAGGGCATCGAGCACGTGGCGCACCTCGCGCTCGCCGGCCCGCGCGAGGGCGGCGCCCGGCCCGCGCCCGACAGCAGCAGCTGGCACACCGAACTGCTGCGCGTCTCCCTTGCCCTGGACCAAGATCGGCCCGAGGTGTTCGAGTTCCGGCGGATCGTCGCCGACGCCGACGAGATCGCCGAACTGGACCTCGCGCTCACCCTCACCACCACGTCCGCGACCGCCGGGCCGGTGCGGGAAAGCGATCTGGACGTCGACGTCTTCCACGGCGGCACGCTCGTCCGCCGCGCGATGGAGTCGAACGACCGGGTCGGGCTGGCGCTGCAGCTGGCCGATCCCCTGCCGCGCGGGAAAACGCACGACCTCGCGCTGCGGTTCCGCGCGGAATTCCGGCACCCGCACTACGTGTGCGTGCCGCGCCATCCGGTCGACCGGTTCGATCTGCACGTGCGCTTCCCGGCCGCGCCGCCGGCCGAAATCGTGCGGCTGGACCGCGTGTTTCAAGACGACGCACGCGATCCGGGCGCACGCGGCGACGTGGTGAGCCCGGACGGCTCGGGCGAGGTGCACTTGCGCTTCGACCACCTCGCGCCCGGATTCGCCTACGGCATCCGGTGGAACCCGGCCGGCTGAACCTCGCCGGCCGGGCCCCGGCTGAAGTCAGTGCGTGATCATCGCGATTCCCCTTCCCGATCGGGACAGCTCTCCGACCGCACCGGGATCGCCGTCGCGCCCGGACGCGCTACCGCCGCGACGAAGCTGTCCAAGATCTGTCCAGGTCCGCGCGAAACTCGTTGCCGCGCAACGGACAGAAGCTGGACAACACCCGCGCGGGCGCAACATCCGGGGCCGGACGGCCGACTCCCGGATCGAGCGGGCGAGACCACCGCGGCCGCCCGTACGAAAGGACCGACCCCTATGCCCACCGCCACCGTGCCCGAACCGGTCGAAGGCTACGTCCCGCTCGCCGCGCTGCCGCGCCCGTCCGGGCTGGCGCAGCGCCTGGAAACCGTGGTCCGCGCCGCCCGCGACGGCGTCCCCGGCGCGGCTCCGGAACTGCTGGCGCTGCTGAAACCGGTGATCGCGCGCTACTGCCGGGCCCGCATCGGCGGACGCGACCTGTCGTACCTGTCGGCCGACGACGTCGCGCAGGAAGTGTGCATCGCGGTCCTGCAGGCGGTTCCGGGCTACGAGGACCGCGGCGGGTCGTTCCTGCACCTGGTGCGCGCGATCGCGGCGAACAAGGTGGCCGACGCCTTCCGCGCGGTGTCGCGGGACCGTTCGCGGCCGGTGTCCGACGTCCCGGAGAACCCGGATCTGCGCGAGGGCCCGGAATCGCACACGCTGACCGCCGACCTCGGCGCCTCGCTGGGCAGGCTGCTGGCCGGGATGCCGAAGCTGCAACAGGAAATCCTGACGCTGCGGGTCGTCGTCGGCTTGACGTCGGCCGAAACGGCGAAGGCGCTGGGGATCTCGGCGGGCAACGTCCGGGTGACGCAATGCCGCGCGCTGGCGAAGCTGCGCGAGTCGATCCAGGAGCAGGGACTCGCCGAAGCGCTGCTCGCGTGAACTCGCAACATCGCCGAACTGGTATGGACCACTCGCGAAAAAAGTCCGGGAAGTTCACCCGCTCGGGCCACCTCGCCCCTTCGGGCAGGCCCGAAACGCCCGGATCCGAACCGGCTCAGCCCGCGTCGAGCCGCCGTTTCATCCGGCGCAGGAACGCGATCCGGTCGGTCTCCACGCGGACCGCCGTGCGGTCCGGATAGATGTCGAACACCCCGGTCATGCCGGTCTCGGCCAGCCGGCGGCCCGCCTCGCCGGAGGGGTGCGCGAGCAGCCGCAGCACCACGCCCTCGGCGGCCGCGCGGTCCTGGGCGGCCCGCAGGACGTGGACGCCCGCGTCGCTCAGCTGCGTCAGCCCGGTCAGGTCCAGCACCAGCGCCATCGGGCGCTTGGCCAGCGCGAACGTCACCGCGCGCACCACCACCAGCGCGGTGCCGGCGTCGAGTTCCCCCGCCAGCAGCAGCGTGAGCACGTCGAGGTCGTCGTAGCGGTACGACGACTTCAGCCGTGCCGATCCCTGTGAGCCGGCTTCCATCCGCGTGCTGCGCTCCCTGTCCAGGCGGGGCCCGTCGCGCCCGCTCGTCCACCCGACACCATTCTGGACCTGGAGGCACGGTGACCGCGCTCACAGTCCGCCTCCGCACACCGCGACCGGGGGCTGCTCCGCTTGCCCTACGACGAAAGTCGGGAACTGTGTCAGCCCGACCTTCGGCGGGTTCCGTCATTTACCGACATTCACGACGGTGGGTCAGTACCTGACCGCTCACTCCCCGTACCCACCGGAGATGATCACCCGTGCGAATCGCGCGTACCGCCGCAGTCCTGTCCGGCCTGGCTTTCGCCGCCGTCGCCGCGGCCTCCCCGGCCGTGGCCGCTCCCGCCCAGCCCGCCATCATCGACGGCAGCACCGCCGACTCCCTGCACTCCGCCGCCCGCATGTTCGCCGGCGGCCAGGAACTCTGTTCCGCCACGATCGTCGCGCCCGACTGGATCCTCACCGCCCGCCACTGCACCCAGGGCGCGGGCGGCAAGCAGATCACCTTCCACATCGGCAGCCTCGACCAGACCCAGGGCACCGAGGTCTCCGCGACGTCGGTGCACGACTCCTCCGACGCCGACATCTCGCTGGTCCAGATCGACCAGAAGGTGCAGACCGAGTACGCGCCGCTCGGCACCGCGAGCGACGTCAACGTCGGCGACACCGCCCAGGTCTACGGCTGGGGCGCGACCTGCACCGACCAGCCCGAGATCAACTGCCAGTCGCAGGTGCTGAAGGTGGCGAACGTCTCGGTCACCTCGGTCAACTGCCCGGACGGCGCGGCCGGCGTGTCGGTGTGCGCGAACCGCGGCGACGGCATCACCGCGGGCGGCGACTCCGGCGGCCCGATGTACGCGAACGGCAAGCAGGTCGGCGTCGCCTCCACCAGCGACCGCCAGTCCTACACCGCCTACATCAACGTCACCCAGTACCGCGACTGGATCCAGTCGGTCGCGGGCGTGTGACCAGCGGCGGCCCGGACCCGGACGGATCCCCGGGTCCGGGCCGCTTTCCTCATCCCTCCCCTTTTCCCTCCCCCGTCCTGGCCCGCGCGAGCACCTCCTCGAGGCGCAGCGGGCTCGCCGGGTGGTGGCTCAGGCACAGCGGCGTCGACACCCGCCGGAAGCCGAACGCCTCGCCGGACACGTAGAACTGGGCCCGCTCCAGCCGGGCGATGTCCGCCACCGGGCTCCCCTTCGCCCGCGCCATCTCGTTCGCCGCGGCGATCTGCGCCGGGCTGTTGAGCCGCCCGAAGAACTGCGTCGTCGCGTTGCCGGCGATCTGGTTGTGCAGGCCCTTCGGCGCCTGCGTCGCGAACAGCAGCCCCAGCCCGTACTTCCGGGCCTGCGCGGCCAGCACGATCGTGCTGCGCGTGCTCGCGGTGAGCGAACCCGACGCCGCGAGCGTCTGCGCCTCGTCCATCACGAACAGCGCGCCGAGCGGCCGGTCCCCCGCCGGATTCCGCTTGATCCACGCGAACAGCTCCATCTGCAGCTGGTTCACGAAACTCTGCCGCTGCGCTTCGGACGGCAGCCCGGCGAAACTGATCACCGAGATCCGGGCGCGCTTGCCGTCCGCCGGGGTGAGCAGCAACGCCGGATCCACCGGTGTTCCGGTCCCGGCGAACAGCGGATCGTTCACCATCGCGGCCTTGAGCAGCTCCGCGACTTCAGCGGCGATTTTTCGGCCGCCGTTGAGATTCGTGACGCCTTCGGGAAGATCGCCGAGGACGTCGATCAGCTCCGGCAGGCTTCGCGACCCGGTGCGGGCGTGGTGCACGATCGTCTGCCGCAGCACGGCCAAGCCGATGTCCGCCTTCGCGGTGCTGCCGGTGAGGCGGGCCTGCGGCGCGAGGGCGGCTACTGCCACCTCGACCGCTGCGGAGAACTCGTCCTCGTCGTCGAGCACGCCAGCGAAATCCGGCAGCGGCTCGAACCCCAGCGGACGCCCGGTGGCGCGACCCGGTGTCCAGACGACGACGTCGGTGCCTTCGAGGTATCGCTCGGCCAGCTGGGCGTCGTCGGGTCCCCAGCCGCTCGGCGGGCTCGGCCATGCGTCGCCGAGGCGGGCGAGGTCGTTGTTGGGGTCCAGCACGATGGACGACACGCCGAGCAGGGCGCATTCCTCGATGATCCGGCGCAGGAGCACGGTTTTTCCCGATCCGGAACCGGCGAAGACCGCGGCGTGCTTGCGGAGGGCGGAGAGTTCGATGCGAATGGGCTTGCCGGAGCCGGTTTCGGTGCCGAGGGCGAGGGTGCTGTCCGGGGGCGGGTGGGTTCCGTCGGAACGGGGGGCTTGGGTGTTTCCGGTGCGGTGGGAGCGCGGGGTTTGCGCAGGTGAGGGGGTCGGTTGGGGAAAGAGGGACGGTTGGGGCGCGGGCGGCGGGTTCGCAGGCCGCGGGGCCTCCGGCGGTCGGGTCGCTTGCGCGGTGCCGTCGGGACGAGGTGCGGCGTCGGGCAGAACGCCGGACAGCAGCTGGGAACGCCGCGCGGGCCTGCGGTCGATGAGCCACTCGTGGACGTCCGGGCCGCCCTTGACGAACATCTCGTCCAGCGCCCAGAACGTGCGGACGTCCGCTTCGGACATCTTGAGCCGCTTCCCTCCGGCGGCTTCGAACGCCCGGAGCTCGGCTTGGGTCTTCTCTCCTTTGGACCACGAGGAGTTCCGGATCAGGATGAGGTGGCGGTTGTCCGCTCCCTGCCGCAGCCCGGCGGCCGAACGCGCCTTGCGGAACCGGTTGAGCACCGCGACAGCGTGATTCGCGGCGATCGCGCGGAACGCCCAATGCTCCTCGAGATCCGAGGCCTCGTCGATGGTGTGGGTGAGCCAGGCGTGCAGCTCGTCGTCAGCTTTGCGAGTGTCCCACTCCATCTCGTCGTCGCCGACCTCGGTGATCCAGCCGCGCAACGCGGCCGAGAGCAGGCGAGGCATCACCTCGTCCTCCACCTTGTAGTGGAGCAACGCCGACGGATCCGCGTCCGCGCGAAGTTGCTCGAACCAGGCATCGAGTTCGGCGAAACGATCACGCTTGGGCTGTGGTCGCGCAGGCAGCATCAATGGTTCGTCCGGGCCGAAGGAGGTCATCTCCACGACTCGTTCCGCACGGACGCAAGCTTCGATGTGCGCGCCGATCCGCTTCAGCATTTCTCGTGGCGTGTATTCGTCCCACGAGCCGTCGAATGCCGAGGCAGCCACTGGCCAAGTCGAATGGGGCGGAGTGAAATCCATCGTCGCATAGGCGACTCCGAGCCGCCGTTCCACCAGGCGCCGTGCCACTTCGGCGTCCAGCACCCGACCGAGAATGCGCGTTTCCTCGAACCGGTCCGGCACAGTGTCAGCGGCCTTTTCCTTGACCAGCTCCCACGTCGCGGGCAGGCAGGCGAGCACGGTCACTGTCCGACGGGTAACCTCCCGCAGTCCCATCAGCCCGTCGGCGATCTGAGCAACGAGCAGACCGGTTTCCCCGGGCGTCCCGCGTTCCCTCGCCAGTTTGTCCGACTGCGCAACCAATGTGTCGAACTGGTCGACGCTGATCACCAGCGGCCCGGTGAGCGCGAGCAGCCGCGTCATGTCGTGCACTTGCGCCTGTGCGGACTTCGGCTTCATCTGGATGTTCCACTTGCGACGGGTGCCAGACTTCGTCTCCTCGAAACGGCCGAGGTAGTCGTTGGCCACCTCGTTGTGGGTCGAGTCGTCCGAGGCATACAGCACCAGAGCACGAGCTGTGTCCGCGCACTCGATCGCGACCTGCCGATCCAGTTTTCGCAGTCCTGTCAAGAACGCCTCGAGATGCGCCCGATTCAGCTTTTTCCCGCTCAGCAACGCCGCAGTGCTTTCCCAAGGGACGTCGCTGCGCTCGCACACCCGGCGCACGAAGCTGCGCACCTGGGGTTCTCCAGAACCGTCTGCCCGTGACAGCCCCTGCCGCAACGCGTCAGCCGCGTCCTCCCAGAACGCGCTTCCCGCAGTGAGGTTGTCGAGAAAAAAGTAGCCCCCGGCCAGATGCGCTGCTCGCCGGACCATGCCGAGCAGATGCGTCTTGCCGACGCCTTTCATTCCCTGCATCACGAGACCGATCGGGCTCGGGCCATCGCTCGCCGCCGCGCTGCGGATCCTGGCGTCGATCGCGGACATCGCGTCGACATGCAGGCCGTCAACGTGATAGGGCGAATCCCGCCACACGTGGTCGGGAGCGTCGACCCAGTCGAACCGCAATGTCGCCAGAACAGCCAAATGTTCGATCATGACACCTCGATCGAGAGCAGATGATTGTCCTCACCGCCGATGCGCACGGCCGCCTCCCGGTCAGCAGGGGTGAGAGCCTTTCGGTTCGACTCGGGCACCAGGTGCGCCTGCCCAGTACGACTCAGCTGCTTGAGCACTGCGTCGACTTCGGCAGCCGCGGCGTCGCCAAGCAACGGCCGAAGATCAGCGAGACCGACCCAGCCGCGGGGCGCGCGTGCGAGTTTCCGGTACGCCAGCCGGATCATTTCTTCCAGGTCAGCCGCTTGCGGCGCTTCGCTGCCGGTGAACACCTCCTTGAGCGAAACGTTGTGCAAGCGCATGTACTCGAAGAACTTGTTCAGCGCCAGGTAAGCCACCACGGTCAACGTGCTCCGCACCGGCTTCGGCGGCTCCAGCGCGGCCAGTTCGCCCGCGCACCAGTCCCAGCCGTCGTCGGTGAGCTGGTGCACGAACGCGCGGCCGGATTTCCTGCTGCTGACGTACTTCTCGTTGAGCTTCAGCCGGTCCCTCCCGTCGAGCGCGAAGCCTGCCTGCTCGCGCAGCTGCGGGTTCGACATCTCCCGGCCGTGCACCATCAGCGCGATCATCGCCGCGGACTGCTTGTGGCTCAGTCTTTCGTGCATCCGCCGTCCTTCCTCGGGGCATCCCGGCCGCGGTCGCGGGCGGGGCGTTCTGGGGGGCTAGCTGCCGGTGACCCGCACGTCGAGCACTTGCTGGGCCCAGGCCAGTGCTTTCCGGACCTCGCGTGGCGGCGGTACCGCACCGGTGTCGTCGCGGCGCGGGCGCAGCAGCACGGCCAGGTCCGCGCCGAGTTCCTGCGCTCGCGAGCTGTCCCCGGCACCTACCGCAGTCGGCAGTTCGCTGGCGAACTCGCCCACGAGGTCCCACAGTTCCGGGCGCAGCCGGGCGTGTTCTGCCTGCCGCAGCAGGGAAACCAGGTCGGCCTGGCCGGTGTCGACCAGGGCCCGTCCGGCGCCGATTTCGTCGGCGAGGCTGCGCGCGACCTTCGCCGGACCGGACGCCGGGCCCAGGCGCAGGTGCCGGAGGTTGCCGAGGTAACCGGACAGCTCGCGCGAGTCGGTCCCCTCGGTGAGCACCGGGATCAGCCTGCGGTCCTGGCCGAGCGTGCGGTGCAGGAACAACTCGACCTCCGCGAGCTGCCACCGGCTCGCCTTGCCGTCGATCACCAGGCACAGGTGCCGGGCGTCGGTTTCCGCGCGGCCGAGCCACGACCGGTCGCCCGACAGCGACCGTCCCACCCGGATGCCGAGATTCTCCAGCTCCGCCACCAGGTCCCGGGAGACCGCGAGGTTCGACCGCGGCATGCTGACCTGGATGTCGTAGGCGAAGTTCTGCGTGCGGGTGCGCACCGCCGCCACGTAGGCGTCGCGGTTTTCGGCCAGCAGTTCGGTCCGGTCGCAGGAATGCGCGATCACCGCGGCGACGGTCTCGAGCGCGAACCCGATCTGGTCCGCGCCCGGGCTTTTCTCCAGCAGCACCGGCAATTGCTCGCCGAAGGTCCAATACGAGACATAGGGCAAGGTGAGGTGGCGCGCGATCACCTCGGGCGGAACGTCCTGGTCCAGCCAGCTGTCGAACAGGCTCCGCGTTTCCTTGAGGCAGATCTCCCGCCAGCTCTCCGACCGGTCGTACTCCTCGCGCGTGTCGAACCGCGAGAGCACGGGCAGCACGGGGAGTTGCGGACGGTCGTACGGCAGGGCGTTCCGCGCGACGTTCGCCCGGTGCGCGACGTCGACCGCGCCGCGGACGCTCTGCATGTTCGCGGTGTAGAGGACGACCAGCCGGTCCGGAAGGTGCGCGGTGCAGATGCTGCCGACGTCGGAGATTCCGGTGCGGCTGTCGAGCAGGACGTAGTCGTAGTCCGACGTCCAAGCCTCGCGGCAGCGTTCGAGGTACTCGCCGAAATCCTCGTCGTACAGGCGTTCCCAATTGATTCCCTGCACCTGTCCCGGATATGCGGGGCCGTCACCGCCGGCGGGGAGGAAATCCAGCGTGCCGGGGACGTTGTCCAGGCGGACCGGGATGATGTGCCGGTTCGGCCGGACCGTGCCGGCCCGGAAGTCCGCGACGAGATCGACCACGCCGCCTTCCGGATCGCCGTCCAGCTTCGGCCGGAAGTACTCGCGCAGCCCCGGTGCTTCGAGATCCCAATCGACGCACAGGACGCGATGTCCCCACCGGGCCAGCAGGACCGCGATATTGGCCAACGTGAAGCTGCGGCCGACGCCGCCCTTGTAGGAATAGAAGGTGATCACGACACCCGCCATCGCTCAGAGCCTCGGAAACCGGGAGGCGGGCGGGGTGTCCGGCCGAGGAGTCAGCACCGGCCAGTCCGGCTGCCACGCCGGAGCCGCACTGAGCAGTTCCTCGATCTCCGTCGCGATGCCGTTCATCTCGTCGTGGAAATCGATGTACTTGGCCGATACCTGGAATTGCTCGTACGGGTGATTCCACTCGGTCAGGTTCTTCATCCGGCGTTCATGCGCGTACGGCGGGAAGTTTTTCGAATCGCAGTAGATGACCGGATAGATCAGGGTGGCCGGACGGTCGCTTCCGGCCAGTTCTTCGCGGCGGGCCATCGAGGCCCACTCGGCGAGGCACCACTCGTTGTAGAAGTACTTCGGGGAACACACCGGGACGAGAACCCTGGTGTGCCGCAAGGCAGAACGCAGCTCGTCCGGCCACTTCCCGCCGACCCGCACCGACCCGTCGAAGAACACCCGGACGTCCCGGTCGAGGTTTCCGTCGAGCAGTTCGCACAACCGCGGGTGAAAATGGTTGCGCACCCACTTGGAGATGGCTTCGGCTCGCCGTTCGTAACTGATGAAAACGTCGTAGTGGTACACCTGGGCAGCGCTCCCCGTCGATTTCCGCGTCCGGGCGATCCGACCTCGGCCCCCGACGATACCTTTGGCGCGCGCCGCGACAAGGGACAGATTCTGGACACTTTGTGGCCGAAAACCCGCGCCCGCCCGCCGGGTCCGGCGCGCGCCCCGAAACTGGACCGGCCGCTGCCGCCGGAATTCGAGGAGCCCGATGTCCGCCCCCGCCGCACCCCGGATCTTCATCAGCTACGCCCACGACACCGCCGCCGAGCACTACCGGCAGGTCGGGACCTTCGCCACTTTCCTCCGCGCCCGGATCGGGCTCGACGTCCGGCTGGACCAATGGGACGACGCCTCTCGGCTCGACTGGTCGGCCTGGGCGATCCGCAACATCCTCGCCGCCGATTTCGTGCTGGTGGTCGCCTCGCCGAACTACAAACGGCGGGCGGACGGGGAGGCGCCCTTCGACGAGGGCCGCGGCTCCCAGTTCGAGGCGCGGATCATGCGCGACGCGCTCACCCGCGACCTGGAGCGCGAGACCAGCCGCATCCTGCCGGTGGTGCTGCCGGGCGCTTCGGTCGAGGACATTCCGTCCTTTCTCACCCCGTATTCCACGACGCATTTCCGGATTTCGGAATTCACTGACGACGGCGTCGCCGGACTGCTCTCCGCGATCACCGGGCGCAGCCAGAACGAACGCCCGGTGCGCGGGATTTGGCGCGGCGCAACGGATTCCGCGGCCGGACCGGTTCTGGCGACCGAACTGCCGTGGCGGGAGAAGAGCGCGGACATCACCGCGGGCACGGCGCGGATCGACGGGATCGGCTACGAGCACAGTGTCGTTTTCCGCACCGCCGGACCGACTTACGGCGCGTGGGCGTTCGCGGAAATCGATCTCGGCGGTTCCTACGCGCATTTCACCGCGGTCGCCGGCGTGCTCGACGACGCCGCGGACGCGGCTTTCCAGACCGGCCTGTTCTGCGTCCGGCTCGACGGGGAAATCCGCCACCTCGACCATTCCGCGTTCGGCAGCCCGCGGCACACCGAACTCGACGTCACCGGCATCCGGCGGCTGCGGCTGGAGATCCGCCGCCCCGCCGCGGGCGTCTCCCCGGCGGGCCCGGCCGCCGCCGCGACCCGCCCGGCAGCGCTGGCCTGGGGCAATCCGACCCTGCGCTGACTCCCCGGCTCAAGTCCGTGAGGGGAACCCCGAGGGAATCAGAGTCCCTCGGAGTTCCCCTCACGGACATCTATGCGGCAGGTGTTTCCTCCTTTCGAGGAAACAGGAAACCCCTTGTCCGCCCGCGTTCCCGGATCGCATTCTGGGTGCACGCCGCTCGCTCCGGGCGGTTCGCCGAGAATCACGGAAACCCGGAAAACCGCGAATTGACGCTCTTTCGCGGCGGGGATTTTCCGTGCCTGGATCCGGGAGGGAGGTGCGCGGAAATGCAGACGCACGGAATCGTTCTCATCCTCACGCTGCTGGGCCTGATCTGACGGAAGAACCGGCCGGATTCGCCGCGAGGGCGGATCCGGCCGGACCCCGGCACTCGCTCAGCCGCGAGCCCGCAGATGGTCCCGCAACGCCCGCGCGACCCGCGCCATCAAGATCTCCGCCTCCGGCTGGATCGCCGCGGGCACCCGGGATTCGGTCAGCGCCGCGACCGCGAACGACTGGCCGTCCGAATGCTCCACCACCCCGATCTCGTGCCGCAAGTTCACCAGGGTCCCCGTTTTCGACGACCACTTCGCGGAATCCGACGCGAAATCCGGCGCAAGCCGTTGCCGCAGCAGGTTGTCGCCCATCAACTCCCGCACCCGTGCCGACACGTCCGGATCGATCTTCGACGGCGTCCACAACGCGGTCAGCAGGTCGGCGAACGCGCGGGCCGAACCGGAACTCGCCCGCGAAACATCCAGCTGCCGCACCGGATGGCCCTGCCCCTCGGTCACCGCGCCGATGGCGAGCGAGTGCGCGAGATGCACGTCGGCCGCGGCGAATCGTTCCACCGGCGTATCGCTCAGCTCCCGCACCGAATGCCGCACCGAGATGCCGGTGATGCCCCAGTCGCGCACCGTCCGCGTGACCTCCGCGGGCGAGGTGAGCGCGAACAGTTCGTCAGCGGCGGCACTGTCGCTGATCGAGGAAGCCAGGTACATCAGGTCGGCCACCGCCACCCGCGCCGGATGGCGGAAGCGCGACAGCCCGGTCGGCCCCGCAGTGTCGATGCGGTCGGGTTCGATGTCCACCTGGTGCGCGCAGTCCAGTTCGCCGCGCCGGATCCGGTCCTGCGTCACCGCCACGAGCGGGACCTTGACCAGCGACGCGGTCGCGAACTCCAGGTCGGGCTCGATCCCGATCTCGCGGCCGGACCCGAGGTCCCGGACGAGGAACGAGCCGCGCAGCCCGCCTTCGTCGAGTTCGTCCCGCAGCCGCGCCAGCAGCGCCTCAGTGTTCACGGCGTCAGTCTGCCGCAACGCTCGCGCCGAGACACCGGGCGATCGCGGCGCGCAACGGCGTCCGCACCCGGTCGACGTCGTCGCCGAGCCCGGCCGCCACGTCGTACCCGCGCGCGAGCCGGACGCCGCCCACCGGACGCCACGCCAGCCCCAGTTCCCGCGCCTGGTCAGCCGAGCACAGCAGCAGATCCGCGGACCCGATCACGCTCGCCGCGGCCGTCGTCAGCGTCGCCGCGACCTCGACCTGCGCGGGCAGCAGCCCGGCCGCGTCCCGTGCGCGGAACACCCGGTCGCGGACGTGCGGCACGTCGTCCTCCGGCTGCACCCACACCCGGCGGCGCGCACCGGCCGCCCGGCCCGCGCGCAGGGTTTCCAGGTGCACCACGGCTTCGTCCGGCTCGGCCTCGCCGGCCAGCCCGAGCGGCACTGTCCACACCCCGTCCTCCGGCGGCACCGCGACGAGCGCGGCCCGCACTTCCTGCGTCCGCACCAGCTCCGCCCGCTCAGCCGGCCCGGCGACGCGAAACTCCAGGAACACCTCGACCGTCCGCGCCTGCGCCTCGAGTTCGGCCAGATCACGCGTGGTCGATGTATCCGGGACCGCCAGCCGCAACGGCCGCCGACGCGCGCGCTGAGCGTCGTGTTCCATCGCCTCGGCGAGCCGGACCAGACGTTGCGCGGACGGCAGCAGGTCCCGCCCGAACGGCGTGAGCCGCGCGCGCCGCGTCGACCGGTCGAACAGCCGCTCCCCCAGGTGCCGCTCGAGCGCGGCGATCCGGCGGCTCGCCACCGGCTGCGGGATCTGCGCGACCGCCGCGCCGCCGGTGAAGCTCCCCGCTTCGGTCACGCTCACGAACGCTTTGCAGCTGCCGACCAAGTCCACGACCAGAGCTTATGCCAGATTCGCATCATCTCGCACAAAAGTGTCTTGGCCCGCATGAACCGGCCGGGGGCACGCTCTTGAGGAGTTGATCGACTTCGAAGGGAGAACCCCGTGTTCCGCAGGCTGACCCTGGCCGCGTTCGCATTGGTCGCGCTAGCCTCATGTGCCACACCAGCAACACCGGAATCCCCGGCGAGCGCGGCACAGTCCGCCGCGCCGGTCGCGGCCAAGACCGTCGTCCAGCCGGATTTCGCCGCGCTGGAAAAGGCTTTCGACGCCCGGCTCGGCGTCTACGCGGTCGACACCGGCGACGGCCGCGAGGTCGCCTATCACGCCGACGAGCGCTTTGCCTACGCATCAACGCACAAGGTGTTCAACGCGGCAGCCATCCTGCACCGCGGGGACGACCTGAACCGGACGGTCACGATTCGGCAAAGCGATCTCGTGCCCAACTCCCCGATTACGGAGAAGCACATCGGGGAGCAAATGTCGTTACTGAGCGTCCTCGACGCTGCGCTCCGTTACAGCGACAACACGGCGGATAACCTCATGTTCCGCGAAATCGGCGGTCCCGCCGGGCTGGCCGCGGAGGTCCGCAGGCTGGGGGATACGGTCACCCACGTGGACCGCATCGAGCCCGCTCTCAACGAGACGAGCCCTGGTGACGTCCGGGACACGACCACCCCGCGAGTCTGGGCCAAGGACCTGCGCGCCGTCGCGCTCGACTCGGGACTCCCGGCGGACAAGCAGGCCGTGCTCACCAAGATCATGCGCGCCAACACCACCGGCGCGAACGTGATCCGCGCCGGCGTGCCCGCGGACTGGCAGGTCGCGGACAAGACCGGGTCCGCCGATTACGCCACGCGCAACGACATCGCCGTGGTATGGCCGCCGAACCGGGCTCCGATCGTGCTCGCCGTGCTGTCCGACCGCGCGCAGAAAGACGCCAAGACCGACGACAAACTGATCGCGCAGGCCGCTGCCGCGGTCGTGAAGGCCTTGCAGTGACCGGAATCTACCGAGTGATCACCCACGTGCTCGCGGTGCTTTTCGTGCCCGTCGCGTGGGTGGTCGCGCGGGGCCGGGCGCGGCACGTCGCGTGCCAGTGGGCGCTGGGGGCCCGCTACCCGGCCGAAAACCTCGCCGGGCTCACGCCTGACACGTACGCCGCGTTCACCGCGGCGCGCACCGAAGCCTTGTGGCGGCACGGAATCCTGCTCGGCCTGACGTCCGGCCACCGCGACGCCGCCACGCAAGCGGATCTGTTCCACGCCGAAGTGCAGCGCGCCGGTTCGCACGAACTCGCCCTGCACCTGACGCTCCCGCCCGCGCAATCGCAGCACGTGCAAGGCGTCGCGCTCGACGTGCGGCCTTACGAAGGCGCGCAGTGGCTCGAAGTCCACGGTGGACGGTTCGGCCTGTATCGCGTGTACGACAACGAATGGTGGCACTTCGAGTACCACCCGAACGGCCGCCCGCAACGGCTGCCGCACCCCGGTTACGCGACGACCCGCGCGGCCAGCTGAGGCTGATTGGTCCACAGTGGACCCGGAAGTCACGGATACGTGACGAAACCGGGCAAGCGGTAACGAACCTCCGCATCGGGCGATAAGCGGATGTGCCCGGGGGTGTCCTGGGCCTGTCCCGAACGGAAATCGCATGATTCGCCCGGTCTCGAACCGTCTCCTCCTGCGCTACGGCGCCGTCGCGGCCGCCGCCGCGCTCGCGTGCACCGCTTGCTCCGGCTCCGGCTCCGGTGGGAACGCCGCGCAGCCGCCCGCCGCCGCCAGCCCGGCCGCGAGCTCTTCGGCCGCGCCGGCCGCCGCCGCGCCCGACGCCGCGACCGTCGGCGAAACCGTCAAGGCCGCGATGAAGAAGTCGACCGCGGTCCACGTCAAGGGCTCGAAGAGCGAAGACGGCAAGATGAAGGTCGACATGCAGTTCAACAAGGACAGCGTGAGCGGCTCGATCGAGAAGGACGGCGTCGAGGTCCCGGTGCGGCGCGTCGGCGACAAGGTCTGGATGCGGTTCAGCAAGTCGCTGACCAAGGAGGCCGGCCTGCCCGCCGAGGCCGCCGCGATGGTGAACGACAAGTGGGTCTCGCTCGACTCCCAGCTCGGCCAGGGTCTCGGCGAGGCGTTCAAGCTGTTCCTGGACTACGACGTCTTCATCGGTTCCATGGCCGACGACGCCGCCAAGCCCGGCTACTCCGCGGCCGAGCCCGCCGACGTGGCGGGTGCCCCGGCGCTGCGCTACAAGAACGGCAGCCGGACGATCTTCCTCGAGGCCGCCGGCTCGCACCGGTTGCTGCGGCTGGAGTCCCCGTCGGAAGGCACGATGGAGTTCAGCGGCTGGGACCAGCCCGTCCCGGCCCAGGCCCCGCCCGCCGCGGAGATCTACTCCGGCCCCGGCTCCTGATCGGACGGCCTCGCGTTCCCGTGCCGCTCGGGAACGCGAGGCCGCCGTCCACTGTGGATCCGGATCACGGATCCATGACAGCGGCGGACAAGCCGTAACGGACGGGTGGACCAGGCGATAAGCGGATGCGCCCGGGGGTGTCCCGGGCCTGTCCCGAACGGAAATCGCATGATTCGCCCGGTCTCGAACCGTCTCCTCCTGCGCTATGGCGCCGTCGCGGCCGCCGCCGCGCTCGCGTGCACCGCCTGCTCCGGCTCCGGCGGAAACGCCGTCCAGCCGCCCGCCGCCGCGGCCGCGAGCTCGCCCGCCGCGCCCGCTTCGCCGTCCGCCGACCCGCTCGACCCCGCGGCCATCAAGGCCGCGATGAAGAAGGCGACCGCGGTCCACGTCAAAGGCAGCGACGGCGGCACGACGTTCGACATGCAAATCAACAGGGACAGCGTGAGCGGCTCGATCTCGAAGGACGGCGCGGCGGTGCCGCTGGTCCGCGTCGGCGACAAGGTCTGGATCAAGTTCACCCGCGGGATGGCCAAGATCTCCGGGCGGCCCGCCGGGGCCCGCTCGCCGCTGGACGACAAGTGGGTGTCGATGGACTCCCCGATGGCTCAGGGATTCGGCGAGGGGCTCAAGCTCTTCCTGGACTTCGACGTCTTCGTCAGCGGCATGGCCAGCGAAACCGACCAGCCCGGCTTCGGGACGGGTCAGCCCGCCGACGTGGCAGGCACCTTGGCGCTGCGGTACGAGAACGACAGCACCACGATCTTCATCGAGGCCGTCGAACCGCACCGCTTGCTGCGGCTGGAGTCCCCGAAGCAAGGCACGATGGAGTTCAGCGGCTGGGACCAGCCCGTCCCCGCCAAGGCCCCGCCCGCCGCGGAGATCTACTCCGGCCCCGGCTCCTGAAATTCTGCCAGCCGGGCGAACGAGTGCGACACTGCCCGAGATGATCGGTCTGCTGTATCCCACTCGCGATTGCGCCGAAGACGACTTCACCGCCCTGGCCGGATGCCTGGACGCCCGGCCAGGCGTGGAATTCGCCTACGTGCCCTGGGCCCGGCGCGTCGTCGAGCGGGAAAACGTCCAGACCGCCGTGCGCGAACTGAGCGAACCGGACCGGCTGGTCGCGACGGCGGCGAAGTTCACGACGTCGCCGCGCGTGGTCAGCTGGGCGTGCACGAGCTGCAGTTTCCTCGACGGCGTCGCCGTGGCCAAGACGCAGACCGACGCCTTGACGGACGCGCTCGGCGTCCCGGCGAGCAGCACGTCGCTGGCGTTCCTCGCGGCCGCGCACCGGCTCGGTTTGGAGCGGATCGCGCTCGCCTCGGTGTACGCGCCCGAGATCACCGACGCGTTCGCGGCGTTCCTTGCCGAGGAAGACATCGCCACCGTGCACGCCGTGTCGGCCGACGCCGGTTCCGACCGCGACCTGGCGACCTGGGACAGCGCCCAGATCCGCGACCTGGTCGATTCCGCGGCCTCCCCGGACGCCCAAGCCGTCCTGCTTCCGGAGACGGCCCTGCGCACCGCGCCGCTGCTCGCCGAGCTCGAGAAGCTCGCCGGGAAACCCGTGCTCACCGCGACACAGGTGACGCTGTGGCACTGCCTCACCCTGCTCGGCCGCCCGGCCGCCGGACCCGGTCTCGGCACCCTTCTCTCCCACCCGCATTAATTGTCCACTATGGACAGACGAGTACCCGGGCCGGATCGCGGGTAGCCATCGATCATGAGCAGCAACCTGATCGCCGTCACCGTCGACTGCCGGGACGCCGACGCGCTCGCCGAATTCTGGCGGGAAGCGCTGGGCTATCCGAGGGCCGAGCGGTGGCCGGACAGCCAGGGACTCACCTACGTCGAGCTGAAAGCGCCGGGCCGGCCGTCGCTGTTGTTCCAGCCGGTGCCCGAAGGGAAGACCGGCAAGAACCGGCTGCACCTGGACATCGCGCCGGACAAAGGTCGAGCAGCGCGACGAGGTGGCCCGCCTCGTGACGCTCGGTGCGAGAGTCGTGGAAGATCCGGAAAACGACCACTGGATCGTGCTGAAAGACCCGGAAGACAACGAATTCTGCGTGCTGCCCCGGCGATGCTGACCCGCGTCCGGCCGAGGGCTACGATCTTCGCCGTGCCCGACTCCCGAGTGCCCGCGCAACCCGACCTCGGGATGCTCGCCGGGCGGCTGCTGTTCGCGGTGCAGCGGGAACTGTTCACCGCGCTGGCCGCCGAAGGCTTCGGCGATCTGAGCCCGCGCCACGGAGCGGTACTCGCCTACCTCGGCCCGGACGGTGCGCGCGCGACGGAGCTGTCCCGGCTGTCCGGACGGCGCAAGCAGGTCATCGGCACGATGGTCGACGAACTCGAAACGCTCGGCTACGTCGAACGCCGCCCCGACCCGGCCGACCGGCGCGCGAAACTCGTCTGCCCCACTGAGCGCGGGTCGGCCATGATCGGGGCCTCGACCCGCATCCTCGCCGGGATCGAGGACCGGCACGCCCAGCGGCTCGGGCGGGGCGAGTACGCGGAGTTCAAGCGGGCGCTCGCCGAGGTCACCGACCAGCAGCGGCATTTCGCGGGGCAGTGATCACTGGCCCGGCCACCCCTGGTGCGGCGGGCCCTGCGGAGGCCATTGTCCCGGCATCGGCTGCTGCGGATACGGCTGCTGAGGTCGCTGCGGGTACGGGCTGCGGCATTCCCGGAGCGCCGTACTGCGGCGGATACTGCGGCATCCCCGGAACCGGTGCCCCGTAAGGCATCCCGTAGCCCACGGGCGGAGGCGTCTTCGCCGACACCGCGGGCAGCCACAGCACCACCGCCAGGACAGTCATCACGCCGAACGCGACGCTGTCCAACCAGGAATGGGAAAGGAGCACCCCGGCGAGCGAGCACAGCAGCTGCACCGGCGCGCCCCACAGCAGAATCCGGCCGACCGATTGCCGTCGCGCGAAAATCATCCCTACGCCGACGAGCACCACGATCGCCAGCACCAGGGACAACACGAACAGGTAATCGGAAGCGCTGACGCGGCTTCCGCCGCTCACGATTCCCTGACCGACCAGAATCCCCCGCGTACCGCGTAAATCTCCAGCACCACGAGCAACACCGCCACCGCGATGCCGATCCCCGTCACCTTCGGCCGTTCCCTCGGCTGAGTCATCCCCGGTCCCCTCCGTCACCCTCCGGAGGGACAAGCCTGCCAACCGCAGCCACAGTCCACAGTGGAGCAACCGAGGGGACAACGCCCCCGGCCCCCGCGACCGGCCCGGACGCCCTCTACGATCGGCCCGTGACCGCCTACGACGACGTCTTCGACCACCTCGACGCTTCGGCCCTGCCCGAGCGGCAGCAGCACATCCTCGCCACCATCCGGGACTGGGTGGGCCAGCACGGCTACTCGCCGAGCACGCGCGAGATCGGCGAAGCGGTCGGACTGCGGTCGACGTCCTCGGTGTCGAAGCATCTCGCCGCGCTGGAGGACAAGGGATTCCTGCGCCGCAGCTCGACGATGTCGCGGCCGATCGACGTGCGCGCCTTCCTCGGCGACGTCCCCTCGCGCGACGGCGGCGACTCCGTGCCGGTGCCGGTGGTCGGCGACATCGCGGCGGGCACGCCGATCTCCGCGCTGGAGCACGTGGACGACGTCCTGCAGCTGCCGCGCGGGCTCACCGGCCGCGGCACCGTTTTCGGGCTTCGCGTGCGCGGCGATTCGATGGTCGACGCGGCGATCTGCGACGGCGACATCGTGGTGGTGAAACAGCAGCACGAGGCGCATTCCGGGCAGATCGTCGCCGCGATGATCGACGAGGAGGCGACGGTGAAGGTCTACCGCCGCCGCGACGGGCACGTCTACCTCGAGCCCCGCAACCCGGCCTACGACGTGATCGACGGCGACCGGGCCGCGGTGCTCGGCGTGGTCGTCTCGGTGCTCCGCAGCATGTGAGCCGTCGTGAGCGGCGTTGCCGGTGAGAACCGGCAACGCCACTCACCACTCCCCCGGCCCTAGTCGACCGCCACCGGAACCCGGGTGTCGACCAGTTCGTCCTGCTCGGCCGCGTGGCCCTGCCACGGCCGCGCGATCAGCCACAGCACCAGCCCGGACACCACCAGTCCGCCGAACATCACCGTGGCCATCGCGGCCGCGTTGTTGCCCAGCAGGCCGACCACCGGCGAGACCGCCGCGCCGACGCCGAACTGCACCGCGCCCAGCAGCGACGCGGCCGTCCCGGCGTTGTTGCCGTGCGCGTCGAGCGCGACCGCGGGCGCGTTCGGCAGGATCAGCCCGGCGAAGAACAGCACCGCCCACACCGGCACCGCGACGCCGAACATGCCGCCGAATCCGGTCAGCGCGGTCGCCAGCAGCACCGCCGCCGAGGCCGCCGCGGCGAGGCTCGCCACGAGCAGCACCTGGTGCGGTTCGAACCGGTTCATCAGACGGGCGTTGACCTGCGTCGCGGCGATCAGCCACACCGCGCTCGCGCCGAACATCAGGCCGAACTGCTGCTGGTCGAGCCCGTACTGCTGCTGGAACACGAACGACCCGCCGCTGACGAACGCGAACAGCCCGGCCATCGCGAACCCGGCCACCAGCACCAGCCCGACGAACGAGCGGTCGGTGAACAGGCTCCGGTAGGACCGCACGGTCGCCCGGAGCTGGAACGGCTGCCGCCGCGCGGGCGGCAGTGTCTCCGGCAGCGCGAGCGCCGCCGCGATCCCGCTCGCCAGCCCGATCGCGGCGAGCACCACGAACACCCCGCGCCAGTGCGTCCACGCCAGCAGCGCGCTGCCGAGCGTCGGGGCCAGCACCGGGGAAACGCCCATCACCAGGATGAGCTTGGACAGCAGTTTCGCCGCGGCGCGATCGGTGTAGAGGTCGCGCACCACGGCCAGCGCCAGCACCGCGCCCGCCGAGGCGCCCAGCCCCTGCAGCACGCGCGCCGCGCTCAGCAGTTCCACCGTCGGAGCCACCAGGCACAGCAGTGACGCGACCACGTGGATCAAACTTCCCGCGACGAGCGGGATGCGCCGCCCCATCGCGTCCGAAAGCGGGCCGGCGATCAGCTGGCCGAGCCCGAGCCCCAGCACCGTTCCGGTGAGGGTCAGCTGGATGGTCGACTCCGTCGTCGACAGTTCGCGGGTGATGTCCGGCAGCGCCGGCAGATACATGTCGATGGACAGCGGCCCCAGTGCCACCAGAACGCCGAGCACGAGCACCAGCTTCAGCTGGCTCCCCGTGTTCGGCGCTTCGCGTGTTTCGTTCACGCCACTCCCCTTCGTCGTGAGCACTTGGGCACCTACGAAGAAGACGGCCGAGAAATTCCGGAACCCGCGAACAGATCACACCCTGGGAATCCGGCTTGACAAACTCACCCCAGGCCGAGGGCGAAAACGTGGAGGTCCGGATCGGCCGGGAAAGTCACCGTCGCGATCTTCTTGCCGGCCGGGATTTCCAGCGGCGACGTGGCGTAAACCGAGGCGCCGATTCCCTGGCCGCCGGGCTGATTCCGGTGCGCGGTGCGGGCCACGAGCGTATTGCCGAACACTGGTTCGGTATTTCCGCCCGGCAACACCCAGTCACCGAACGAAAGATCGGCGGTCGCGGTCGTGCCGTCGGTGAACGCGACGGTCGCGCTCCCCCGGTGGTCTCCGTTCGTCGCCGAGCCGACGAAAAGCAGGCGGCCGGCTGAAGTTCCACTCAGCTCGAGCTTCTGCCCGGACGCCACGGCGTTGTCCGGACGGCCGGACGGCGCGGCGGGCCAGACGAACGTCGTACCCGCTGCGTGCCCGGTCGAACCCGGAGCGAGACCGGCGTCGGCGAGCGCTTTTCGTGAATAGCTGTTTCCGGCGCCGTCGAAATTCGCTGAACCGCCGTCGCCGTCATCGGAAATTCCGACATTGCCGAAGGCTCCGGCCAGGCTTCCCTTCGGCGCGACCACCACAATTATCGAGGAAGAAACCGAATGTCCGGCCCCGCGCAACGTTACGGGCACTTCGTAGTAACCCGCGCGAGTTCCCGCCGCGACCGCAACGGTCAGATCCGTTTTCCCGCTTCCGGTGCGATCGTCGAGCCACACCGAACGCGGGCCCGACACGGTGATCCCGGCCGGTGCCGACGTCGCGATGTTCAGCGAGCGCAGGTGGCCACCGAGCCGCTGGCCGTTCACCGCGACGGCGCCGGAGCCGCCCGGTTCGACGGCGACCTGGTTGGCCACCGAGGCGACGTACGGCTCCTCACCGTCCCGATAGGACGGTGGTTGCGTGTTCGCGGCCCAGTTCCGGTCCGGCTGCGCGGACAGCGCGAAGTCGAGCCGCCCGCCGCCCCGCGCGAGGTCCTGCGGCAGCGACGTCCGATCCCACCGGTGCCCGTTCAAGGCCAGGCCGTGGACGTACTGTGTGGTCGTCGACGCACCCGGCGCGCGGATGTCGAGGGTGCGACCGCCCGGCAGGGTCAGCACCGCGCGCTCGAACAGCGGGCTGTGCACGGTGAGATCCGGCGTGCCCGGAGTCGACGGGTAGAGCCCGAGCGCGGCCCAGACGTACCACGACGATTGCGCGCCGAGGTCGTCGTTGCCGGGTTCGCCGTCCGGCGTCGCGCTGAACAGCGTGGTCGCGATCCGGCGCACGACTTCCTGCGTCTTCCACGGCTGGCCGACGTGGTTGTACAGCCACGGCACGCCGAAGTCGGGCTCGTTGCCCGCCCACATGTACGGCTCGTTCGGCCCGACGTTGAGCTTCTGGAAGAACGTGTCGAGCCGCGCGGACACCGCCGCCGGGCCGCCCATCGCGGTCACCAGCCCGGCCGTGTCCTGCGGCACGAGCCAGGTGTACTGCGCGGCGTTGCCCTCGTCGAAGCCGTCCTGGCCGAAGGTGCCGGGCGCGGGCGGCTGGTACGCCGGGCCGTCCGGGAAGCGGCCGTCTTGGCCGCGCGGCTGGAGGTAGCCGGTGGCCGGGTTGAACAGGTGCTGCCAGTTCTGCCCGCGTTTGGCGAAGTCGCGGGCGACGCCGCGGTCGCCGATCGCGCCCGCGAACTGCGCGATGGCGAAGTCGTCGATCGCCCATTCCAGCGTGATCGAGGCCCCGACGCGCGCGTGGTCGCCGCGGGAGGCGTCGTTGTTCGGCAGGTAGCCGCGGGCGAGGTAGTCCGCGATCCCCCGGCGTTCCTGGTACGCCCCTGGCGTCTCGTCCACCGACGTCGCGCCCTTGACCAGGTACTTCAGCGCGGTCTTGACGTCGAAGTCGCGCGCGCCGAAGGCGTAGAGGCTGGACAGCAGCGCGACCGAGCTGTCGCCGGTCATCTGCCCGGTGTAGCCGTTGGCCATCGGCCAGCGCGGCCACCAGCCGCCCTGGACCGCGTCGTTGGTCAGCGACTGCGCCATGTCGCTGGCTTCCTTCGGGAACAGCATGCCGTGCAAGGGCGCGAGCGAACGGTAGGTGTCCCAGTCGGAGAAGTTGGCATACTGCGAGTGCCCGGCCGGGAGGGTGCGGATCTGGTTGTCGAAGCCGATGTAGCGGCCGTCGACGTCGTTGAACGTGTTCGGGTGCATCAGGCTGTGGTAAAGGGCGGTGTAGAACGTCTTGAGCTGCGCGGAATCCTTGCCCGCCACGCGGATCCGGCCGAGCGCGTCGCGCCAGGCGTCTTTCGTCTTCTGGCGCATCGCGGAGAAGTCCCAGCCGGGCTCCATGTTCTTCTTCGCGCCCTGAACGTCCACATAGGACATCGACACCTTCGCGTGCACCGTGCCCGCGTCGCCGAAGGTCAGGTACGCCCCGGCTTTCGGCGCGTCGACCTGGTCGCTGCCCGGCTGGACTGTTTTGCCGTCCCAGGTGCCGTGCGCGGTGAACGGACGGTCGAAGGTGATGTCGTAGTAGACGGTGTACTTGTTCGATTTCCCGCAGAAGTGCCCAGTCGTCGCCTGCCCGCTGACCTCGCGGTCGCCGGTGATCCTCAACCCGGCCGCGGAGTTGCCCGCGAGACTCGCGCCGCCCTTCACGAGCACCTGCGCGTTCTGCCCCGCTGGGAAGGTGAACGCCGCCAGCCCCGTGCGCGTGGTCGCCGTCAACTCGGTACGCACGCCGGAATCGGGAAAAGCGACCGCGTAATAGCCGGGTTCCGCCTGCTCACCGTCGTGCGTGAACCGTTCGACGCGATCCCACGGCTTCGCCCCGACGTCACCGGTGACCGGCAGGATCGGAACGTCGCCGAACGCGTTGCAGCCGACCGACGCGTGGTCGAGGCTGAAGCCGCGGATCTTGTCGCTGTGGTACTGGTAGCCGGCGTAGGACCCGTCGGTGTCCGGCGAAAACTGCATCATCCCGAACGGCGCGGCCGGCCCTGGGAAGTTGTTGATCTCGCCGACCGAAGTTCCGCCGCGCCCGGTGCCGACGAGCGGATCGACGTACGCCGCCGGGTCGCTTACGAGCGGGGTCTGCGGCGCGGCCGCCGCGACCGCTCCCGCTCCGACGACCGCCGCCGTCACCAACGCTGCCACGACTGAGTACCGCACGCTGCCTCCCAGACCTCGTGTTGTCCGACCTTTCCGGCTGGCGGGCCGGGAGGTCAACCGAATGACAGAGATCTGGCCGGTTTTGGGCGGACAGACATCCGACAGGTTGCCCGGAAGGCGGGGAAAGCGCTGTACGGCGCCGATACGCTCGACGCCATGGCGAACGGCTTCGAAGCAGCGATGCGCATGATGCGCAGCCGTGATCCGCAACGCGCCGAGGACGGCTTCGGCTTGCTGCGCGACCGAGCCGCCGAGTACCTGTCCGCGTTGATCGAGGAGTTCGAGAATGAGCAAGCCGACCGCGGACTGCGCAGCTGGCTGCTCGAACTGATCGGACTGGCTGAATCCTCCGAAGCGCTGCCGGTACTCGCCGCCCAGCTCAACAGCCAGGATGAAATGCTCCGCGACTGGGCAGTCGCCGGGCTGACGCGACTCGACACCCGCGAGGCGCGAACGGCACTCTGGCGCGCCCGAGCCAACGGCACCATCGCCTAACCGGGACCCCGCCGATTTCGCCCCAGCCCCCGCTCCGGCGGCTAACGTTCACGGACATGACTGAACCCGCAACCCGGGACGTCGAGGGCTACGAAGTCGGCTCCAGCGTCTCCGTCATCCGCGAGTACGCCACCGAGCCCGGCACCGGACCGCGCCTCCACCAGCATCCCTACCGCGAAACCTTCGTCATCCAGCGCGGCCGCGCGTTGTTCACCATCGGCGCCGAGCAGCGCGAAGGCGTCGCCGGGGACGTGCTCATCGCCCCGCCGGACACGCCGCACAAGTTCGTTTCGCTCGGGCCCGAGCCGTACGAGGCCGTGCACATCCACGAGAACGACCGGTTCGTCACCGAGTGGCTGGAGTGAGGT
Source organism: Amycolatopsis sp. NPDC004079 (assembly GCF_040610415.1). Lineage (NCBI taxonomy): Bacteria > Bacillati > Actinomycetota > Actinomycetes > Pseudonocardiales > Pseudonocardiaceae > Amycolatopsis > Amycolatopsis sp. NPDC004079. The sequence goes on from NZ_JBEXMH010000025.1 coordinate 95,332, forward strand.
CAAGCCGCATTTGTACGTCCCGTGTATCCCGCTCGGCGATGCTCGGCCCGGACCGACCAGGACCGGGAGGACACGGATGCTCAGGAAACTCGCAGTGCTCACCGCCGGGGCCGCGGCGGCGGCCACGGTCGCCGTCGCCGCTCCGGGCGTAGCCGCGGCACTGCCGGCGGCGAACATGGAAGCCGTGCTGCTCGCGGCCCAGATCGACCCGCAGCGCGCGGACAACACCCAGACGCCGGGCGCGCACGACAGCGTCCTGCTGGTCGAGAAGGCGTTGCAGGCCAAGGGACTGCTGGACGCCAAGTACGTCGACGGCTACTTCGGCACCACCACGATCGACGCCTACTCGAAGTACCAGAAGTCGCTGGGCTACACCGGAATCGACGCGTCCGGCCTGCCCGGCAAGACCTCGCTGGAGAAACTCGGCGCCGGCCAGTACAGCGTGTCCAACGCAGTGTCCGCGGGCAGCCACGTGACCTATCACGGCGTCACGCTGAACACGCGCACCAAGGCGATGCTTCAGGCGGCGGAGAAGCTGTTCGGCAAGGACGTCGGCCTCACCCAGGGGTCGTACAACCCGGGCGGCGTCGGCGCGTCGGCCGGAACGCACGACGGCGGCGGCGCTTTCGACGTCTCGGTGGCGGACATGTCCTCGGCGACCCGCACCGCATTCGCCAAGGATCTCCGGAAAGTCGGGTTCGCGGCCTGGGTGCGCACGCCCTCGCAGGGCGACTGGGGCTACCACATCCACGCGGTCGCGGTGAACGATCCCGACCTGTCCTCGGGCGCGCAGCACCAGGTCGGAGCCTATTACCTCGGGCAGAACGGCCTCGCCAACCACGGCAAGGACGACGGCCCCGCGGTCAACCCGAAGCTGACCTGGGAGCAGTACCAGCGCGGCTGACCCGCCCGGCTGCCGCATTTGCTGGCGCGAGTGCGGCAGCCGTGGTTTTCTGGTGCCATGGCGGGAAAAACTTTTCGGTTCGGGGTTGTCGCGGCGCCGCAAGAGGGCGGGGCGAAATGGCGGGAAACCGCGCGCCGCGCCGAAGACCTCGGATATTCGACCCTGTTGTCGCCGGACAACCTGCATCTCCCGACCCCGACCGCGTCGCTGGCCGTCGCGGCGGCGGTGACGACCGAACTGCGGGTCGGGACGTTCGTTTTCGCCAGCCCGCTGCGCACCCCGCGCGCGGCCGCCTGGGAGGCGCACAGCCTCAGCGTGCTCACCGACCGCCGGTTCGAGATGGGCATCGGCACCGGCATCCCGCCGATGCGCGAAGCCGCCGCTGAGCTGGGCCTGCCGTACGGTACCGGCCCGGAGCGGCTGGCCCAGGTGTCGGACACGATCTCACACCTGCGCCGACTCGACGGAGACGCGCACACGCCGGTCATGGTCGCCGCGGGCGGGCCGAAAGCGCGCCGGCTGGCGGGTGAACGCGCGGATGTCGTCACCCTCGCCCACGGCATCCTCGCGAGCCGGGCGGAGACCGCGGAGTACGCCGCCGAGATCCGCGGCGCGGCCGACGGCCGGGAGGTCGAGCTGGCGATGAACATTTTCGTGGTCGGCGAGGAAATCCCGCCGTGGATCCGCGGCTTCATCGGGCACGACATCGAGACCCTGGTCGAGCACGATTCGCTCACCCTGCTGCGCGGCGGACCGGCCGCGATGGCCGAGGAACTGCAGCGGCGGCGCGAGGAACTCGGGGTGTCGTATTACAGCGTGAACGGCGCTTTCCTCGAGGATTTCGCCCCGGTGGTCGCGCGGCTCAGCGGACGCTGACGAACGCGGCGGGAATAGCCGCGCCCGCCGGTGAATTGCACCGAGGGTGAAAGCTGTGACCTACCGCCAGTTCGGCGGCCCGGAAGTGCTGACGTTGTCCGAACTCGCCGTGCCGGAGCCAGGGCCGGGCGAGGTGCGCGTGCGGATCGCCGTGTCCGCGGTGAACCCGACCGACTGGAAGGCGCGCTCCGGCTCCCGTTTCGGTACCGAGGCGGAGTTGTCCGTGCCCAACCAGGACGGGGCCGGCGTCGTGGACGCGATCGGCGCCGGGGTGGACGGATTCTCCGTGGGCGACCGGGTGTGGCTGCTGCTGGCCGCCGCGCACTCGCCGACGTCCGGGACCGCGCAGGAGTACACCGTGCTCCCGGCGGACCGGCTCGTGCCGCTCCCCGAGGGCGTCGGTTTCGACGAGGGCGCCGCTTTCGCGATCCCGGCGCTCACCGCGCACCGCGCGCTCACTGTCGCGGAGGACGGACCGCAGCGGCTGGCACCGAATGCGTTGGCGGGCAAGACTGTTCTGGTCAGCGGCGGCGCGGGCGCGGTCGGCAACGCCGCGATCCAGCTGGCGCGCTGGGCCGGAGCGACCGTGATCGCCACCGTCAGCACCGAGGACAAGGCGGCCCTCGCGCGCGCCGCCGGTGCGCAGCATGTCGTGCGGTACACCGAAGGGGACGTCGCCGCGGCGATCCGGGAAATCGCGCCGGACGGGGTCGACGTGATCGTGGAGGTCGCCGTCGGCGTGAACGCTCCCCTGCACGCCGCGGTACTCCGCCCGCGCGGCGTGGTCGCGGCCTACGGCGACGACCGCGGCAACGGAACCGTGACTGTCGACTTCGGACAGAACGTTTTCCTCAACAGCCGCTACCAGTTCCTGGTGCTCTACACCGTCGGATTCGACCGGCTGCGTGCCGGCGCGGAAGACCTGAACGCCGCCCTGGTCGACGGCGGACTCCGGCTCGGCCCCGATCACGGCCTGCCCGTGCAGCGGTTCCCGCTGGCGGAAACCGCTCGCGCGCACGAGGCGTCGGAAAAGGGCGTCACCGGAAAGGTGCTGATCGACGTCAGCTGATCGACGGCTCGACCCCGGTCAGTTCCACGCTCGCCGCCCACAACCGGGCGGCGGCTTCAGCGTCCGCATACGGCCCTCGCACCGGCTCCGGCCGGGGCCGTCCTTTGAGGCCGAACACGCGCGGCCCCCAGATCTGACCACTGTGGACATCCGGACCGACCGCCGCCCGCACCGCTGGTCGCGCACCGCCGTCCTTGCCCTGCAAGGCGATTCGCGCGAGGCTCAGCTTTTGTTTCGTGCTGCGCACATGCAGCGGCGGCCGGTCCGGAGTCAGGCTGTCCAGCGCTCCGCCAGGATGCGCGACAACACTCAGCCTGCTGCTTCCCGCCGCCCTCAGCCGACGATCCAACTCCAGCGCGAACAGGGTCTGCGCGAGCTTCGACCGTTCATACGCAGTTTTCGGCTGGTAGTCACGGGTGCTCTGCAGATCCTCGAAATCGAGCTTCGCTGATTTCGCCGCGAAGCTCCCCGTCGTCACAATCCTCGCGCCCGGCTTCAACCGGTCCTGAAGCGCCGCAGTCAGCGCGAAGTGCCCGAGATGATTGACCCCGAACGTCATCTCGTGCCCGTCCTTGGTCTCCCGCCGCTCGGGCCCGTCGAGATACACGCCCGCGTTCAACACGACCGCTTCGAGCTCCCCGACCTCGATCCCCTTCACCGAGGCCAAGTCGGCAAGGTCCAGCCGCGCCCACGACACCCGCGCCCCCGGCACCCGCTCGCGAAGGACCTTCAACGCAACCTCCGCCTTCGCCGCGTCCCGGCTGCCGAGCACCACCTCCACCCCCGCCTCGGCCAGCTGCTCCGCGACGAAGTAGCCGATCCCGGCATTGCCCCCGGTCACCAGCACCGCCATGACACCCTCCTAAACCTGAAGTGATTCTAACTTTAAACCCACTTCAGCTTTAGGTACAGTGGGGGTCATGGTCAACACCGGACGGCGCGAACGCCGCAAGCTCGAAACCCGGCGCAAGCTGGACGAGGTCGCGCTGCGGCTGTTCTTGAAGCACGGCTACGACGGGGTGACCGTCGCGCAGATCGCCGAGGAGGCCGACATCTCCGTCGCGACCCTCTTCGCCCATGTCCCGGACGGCAAAGACGCCCTGATCTTCGACGACGGTTCCGAACGCCGCGCCGGAATCGTCGCCGCGGTCCGCGACCGGGACGAGCCGATTCTCGCGGCCCTGCACCGATTCTTCGCCGCTCGCGGCCCGTACTCCACGGACATCCCGCCGGAACACGCCCCGAAACGCGACCTGATCGTGCACACGCCCGCCCTGCGCGAATACGCGCGGCGGCTGTGGCATTCCTGCGAACCCGACCTGACCGCGGCACTGGCCGACGAGAGCGGCCTGTCGCCGGACGATCCAGCGGTCCGGGCTCTGGCACGGTTCGTGCTGGAAATCCCGGATCTCACTGGTACCGCGCCGGATCCCGCCGCGGCGCTGGCGTCGGTGTTCGCACTGCTGGAATCCGGATGGCCGCCGAGTACCTGACCCCAGCCTCTCCCGGGGCCTGCCTCTATGCCGAGCCGTCAACGAGTCATTTCGAACTGGCGGCGTCTGCCCGTCAGTCCCGCAAATCGTCGGCAGTGAACGAGCGGCGCTCAGTGAGCTGGGCCAGGTGTGCTTCCAGGGTCTCGAGCTGCGCGGGTCCGATTCGGGTCGCCCAGCGGCTGCGCACGTCGTCGAACAGGGCGCCGCCAATGGCCATCAGCTCGTGGCCTCGCGGGGTGACCCGCACCCGCTTGCGGCGTGCGTCGCTCGGGTCGGGCTCGCGGTCGACGTAGCCGAAGTCCTCCAGTGCGGCGATGGTCTGCGCGGCCGCCTGTTTGGTGACCGCCAGCCGGCGGCCGAGTTCGGAGGCGGTGTCCGCGCCCGCGTCCACGGCGCGCAAGGCGAACTCGTGCACGGGGCGGACGCCTTCGTGGCCGCGCTTCGCGAGCTCCGCGTTCACCTCGTCGACCATGGAGTGGAATCCGCCGAGCAGCAGAAGCGCGAGCTCGGCACCGCTGGACTGCGCCATGCGGCCGATCATACGAGGCCCCTCCATATGGACAAGTTACTTGTCCATCCCCTAGGATTCGACAAGTTACTTGTCTATCAACTCGAAGGGGCCACAATGAACCGCCTCGCCGCCACCATCCCCGGTGTCGACCACCACCGAATCAGCCTCAACGGCACGGAATTGCACTACGTCGCCGCCGGCACCGCCGGGTCTCCCGTACTGCTGGTGCACGGCTTTCCCGAAACCTGGTGGGTGTTCCGCAAGCTGATCCCCCTGCTCAGCGAGCACCACCGGGTGTTCGCCGCGGACCTTCGCGGATTCGGCGACTCCGCCACCGCCACGCCCGAGCACGACAGCGCGACCGCGGCGAAAGACCTCGGCGACCTGATCGCCCGCCTGGACGTCGGACCCGTCCACCTCACCGGCCAAGACATCAGCGGCCCCACGACGTTCCGGGTCGCCGCGACCCGCCCGGACCTCGTCCGCAGCTACACCGGAATCGAGACCGCGCTCCCGGGATTCGGCGCCGAGGCACTCGCCGATGTCGCCCACGGCGGCGCCTGGCACATCGGCGTCCTCGCCGCCCCCGGCATCCCGGAGATGCTCCTCGCCGGACGCGAGCGCGAGTTCCTCGCCGACTACGCGATCCCCTCGCTCGCCGCGAACCCCGACGCGTTCACCGACGCCGACATCGACGAGCTCGTCCGCTCCTACGCCCGGCCCGACGCGTTCGCCGGCGCCGCGGGCCTGTACCGGTCGCTGCTCTCCGAGGGCGAAGAACTCCGCGCGCTCGCGGCCCGCAAACTGGACATGCCCGTGCTCGCGGTGGCAGGCCGCTCGACGAACTTCACGCCCGCAACGCTGCGGCAGGTCGCCAGCAGCGTGACCGCCGTGCACATCGAGCGGATCGGCCACTACGTAGCGATGGAGGCCCCCGACCGGCTCGCGGCCGCCCTCCGCTCCTTCTACGCGGACATCGACCGGAAATGACACCTCGATTCGCTGCGGGGCCACGAATCTCGTCGTCGGCCATGGTCGCGGGTTCGAAACACTGACGGCGGTGCGTGCTCGCCGGATCTCGACGCGTTCCGCTTCGCGGCCGCGTCCTCGAATTCCGTCCGCCGAGTCGCGGAGGCATCAGCGAGGTCCCAGCCATTCGCCGCTCCCCCACAGCCCCGAGCCCGCCCCGGAACCCGTACCGCATTGCCCGCCACGGAATCCGCGCCCGCGTCCCTTCCGGCGCGGCTCCCCGGCAGACGCCGGAAACCCCGTTCCCCCCAACGGACCCGCCGGTTCCCCGAACCGGACGCCACCCCCTTCCCCAGCCGTTACCACAGCCCGCGGATCAGGCGAAACCTGACTTTCGCAGGTATCGCCGAGACTCCGGTCACCGGTATACCTGACACCGGTCCAGGAAAGGTCTGGACCACTCTGCGGACGGTAGCGATGTCCGAACGGCCGTCCGCCCGAGTCGTCCTATGTGGAGGCATCATGCACCGGCTGGACGCGGCACAGGATTACGCGCTCGGTTTGTTCCGCATCGTCGTCGGGTTCCTTTTCGCCTGCCACGGCGTGAAATCGCTGTTCGGAGTGCTCGGCGCGCACGGCGCGGCACAGGCGGGCTCGTGGCCGGGGTGGTGGGCCGCGCTCATCCAGCTCGTCGCGGGCGGTCTCGTCCTGCTCGGCGTCGCCACCCGGCTCGCCGCGCTGATCGGGTCCGGGTCGATGGCGTACGCCTACTTCTCCGTCCATGTGTCGCAAGGGCTTTTCCCCATCGAGAACGGCGGCGAAGCGGCCGCGATGTTCTGCTGGGCGCTGCTGCTGCTCGCGTTCACCGGCCCCGGCCGGCTCGCGCTCAGCGGGGCGCTCTCGGGATTGCGGCCGCGCGAATCGCGTGTCGGAGCGGTCCCGCACGCCTGACCCGGAACGAAAACATCCGCTTATCCCCGGGTCGACCCGCGCACTATCAGCTCGTACTCCGCCGGCCCGGGGACAGGCGGTTCAATCCCTTCGACCCGGTCGGCGAGCACCGCGACCGCGATGCGGGCCAGCCGCACCGGCCGGAGGTCGACGGACGTGATCGGCGGGACGGACGACCGGGTGTGCTCGGAATCGGAATCCGCGCCGCAGGCGATGCGCACGTCGCCGGGCACCGCCAGTCCCCGCGCCCGCGCGGCGGCCAGCACCCCGGCGGCGTGCCGTCCGGTCTGGCAGTACACCGCGTCCGGCGGCTCGGCCGTCCCGAACAGTTCCTCCCCCGCCTCGCGTCCGCCCGCTTCCCCGGCGACCTCCGCGCGGCGCACCGCCAGCGGCCGCTGCCCGCGAGCGCGAACCCAGTCCAGGTAAGCCCTTTCGGCGTCCAGGTTCCACTCGTTGCGATCGGTGCCCAGCACCGCCGCGACCCGCGACCCGCCCGCCGCGGCCAGGTGGTCGAGCACCTCGGCGACGATCCGCCCGGTGCCGAGGTCGAGGTAGTCCGGCGACGCGGGCCGCGCCGGGTCCCGCCCGACGCCGAGGAACGGCACGCACTCGCGGGTCAGCATCGTGATCAGCGGATCGTTCTCGACCGGTTCGGTGATCAGGAACCCGTCGCAGGCGAGCCCGACCGCGGGCGCGTCGGCGCGCGTCGGGTCCGGCACCAGCATCAGGCCGTACCCGCGTTCCACCGCGGCCAGCGCGGCCGACCCGGCGAACCGCAGGAAGTAGTCGACGCCTTCCAGGAACGCGGTGTCCAGCGGGTCGAGCGGCCGCACCACCAGCCCGAGCACCCCGAGCCTGCTGGACCGCAGCCCGCGGGCGACTGTGTCCGGCCGGTAGCCCAGCTCGCGCGCCGCCTCCCGCACCCGCTCCGCGGTCTCGGCCGCGACAGTCCCGTTCCCGCTGAAGGCGTGCGACACCGTGGTCGGCGAAACCCCGGCGCGGCGGGCGACGTCCTTGATGGTCGCCCGCGTTCTCTTCCCGGCCATGGCGCAGCAGCCTAACCTCGGCCAAATCGTTTTGGAAACCGCTCCGGCCCGGCCATTGCCCAAATCGATTTGGGTCCTTACCGTGACCCGGGTCGATTCCCCGGTCCGGAGGTTCGCCATGACCGCTCCCGCCACCCCGCCCGCGCCACCCGGCACGTCCGCGCCGCCGCCCGCCCGCTCCGGGCGCGGTCCCCGGGTGGAAGCCCACGGCATCGACGTCATCGGCGACGACGAGCGGCACGGCCGGGCCCGCGACCTGTTCGGGGTGTGGGCCGCGCCCAACGTCAGCTACCTCAGCCTGGTCGTCGGCGGCGCGCTGGTGCTCAGCGGATTGAGCCTGCCGCAGGCGCTCGCGGTGATCGTCGTGGGCAACCTGTGCTGGGCGCTGGTCGGCCTCGTCGCGGTCAGCGGCCCGGCGGCGGGAGCGCCGAGCGAGGTCATCATGCGGGCGATGTTCGGCACGCGCGGCAATCGCTTCGTGATCGGGCTGAACGGCTGGCTCGTTTCGGTCTGCTACGTGGCCTTGAGCTGGTCCGCGGCCTCGGTGACCGCGTTCAGCCTGTGCGCGCGGCTCGGCATCGAGCTGAACACCCTGGGCAAAGTCCTCGTGATCGTCGCGATCGCCGCGGCGACGCTGGTGATCAGCGTGTACGGCCACTCCGTGATCGTGCGCCTCTACCTGCCGCTCGCCATCGTGACGACCGCGGTTTTCCTGGTGCTGGGCGGATTCCTGATCCGGCACACCGCGTGGAGCTACCAGCCCGCGACGCCGCTGCACGGGGCCGCGCTGTGGGCGGCGCTGGCCGGCGGCGTGGCCCTGGTCGCGTCCGCCGCGTTGTCCTACAACACCAGCGCGGACTTCGCGCGCTACCTTCCGCGCGACACCAAACCGTTCGCCGTCGCCGCCTGGACCGCCGCCGGAGCCTTCCTGCCGAGCGTCGCGTTCACCGCGCTCGGCGCGTTCGCCGCGACCACTTTGGACATGAGCGACCCGCAAACCGCGCTGGAATCCGTTCTGCCGTCCTGGTTCACCCCGATCTTCCTGGTCGCGGTGATCCTCGGCGCGATCGCCAACAACGCGATGACCGTCTACAGCTCCGGCCTCGCGCTGCAGGCGATCGGCGTCCGCCTGCGCCGTTCGCGCAGCGTCCTGCTCGACGGCACCGCCGGGGTGCTGCTCACCCTGTACGCCTTGCTCGTGTCGGATTTCCTCAAGGCAGTCAACGACCTGATGCAGCTGATGGTCGTCGTGCTCGGCCCGATGATGGCGATCTACGTGACCGACCTTCTGCTGCGTCGCAACCGCTACGACGGCCACGCGCTCGCCGACGAACGCCGCGGCGGCCCGTTCTGGTACGTCGGCGGCGTGCACTGGCCCGGCATCGCCGCCCTCGTCCTCGGCGCGACCGCGTCCGCGTTCTGTCTCTCCGTTCCCGGCATGTACACCGGATTCGTGGCGCGCGCGGCCGGCGGGATCGACTTCTCGCTGCCAGCGGGAATGCTGATCGCCGCCGCGATCTACCTGCTCGCCGGCCGCCCGCGCGCCACCGCCTGACCTCGATCGCAAGGAACAGAATGCACCTGCTCGTCAACGATTCCGATCCGCACGCCCGCGGCGTTTCGCGCGGCACCCAGCTGCGCGCCGGCCTCGCCGACACGCTGGAGCTGTATCTGCGCTGGTTCGACACCCTCGGCATTCCCGAGCAGCAGATCCGGACCGACGCACTCCGGTTGCTGGACAACGTCGACGCTTGGCGGAGCCGCTACGCCGACGAAATCGCGGGCATCGCCGCAGGTGCCGGGATCGAACTGTGGCAAGCGGCGGCGCTCAACGGACGCACGGAAATCATCGCCGCCGAACCGCGCACCCAGCCGGAATGCTCAACCCTCGTGCGCGTTCCCGGCACCAGTTCGCCGTTCGGAATCCAAACCTGGGACTGGCACACCGAACTTTCGGACTGCTGGCACACGCAGGAAGTACGCGGCACGCGGTATGCCTTCGCCGGGATCACCGAACACGGCATCCTCGGCAAGATCGGTGTCAACAGCGCAGGTCTCGGCCTGTTCTTCACCATCCTCGGCCACCAGGACGATTCCGCCGCCGGTGTCCCGGTCCACGTCTTGGCCGCGGCCGTGCTGGCCGAGGCAGGCAGCACCGCCGAAGCGCTCGACCTGCTGCGAACAGCCCCGATCCGCACGTCCGGAGCTTTCACACTGCTCGATCCCGACACAGCGGTCTGCGCCGAGCTGAGCCCGGCCGGAGTGACCACCCTCGACCCGGAAGCAGGTTTTCTGGTGCACACCAACCACTTTCTCGACCCTGACACCGCCGCCCGCGAGAAACGCGGCCTGTTCGAGCCGGACTCCCAGCTGCGGCACGCCCTGGTGACCACCCGGCTGCGGGACTATCCGACGCCCTCCCATGCCGTCGACCTCGTCGCCTTCCTCCGCTCCGGCCCCGGCGAACCGAAGCTGTGCTGCGTCTCGGAACCGGACGCCGCGTTCGGCGACCGATGGGCGACCCTGGCCACGGTCCTGCTCGAACCAGCCGCCCGGACCGTGCGGGTGCACGCGGGCAACCCGAACACCCTGGCGGGCTGGCGAACCTTCGCGGCGGCGGAAACGGTGGTGGCCCGATGACCCCGGTGCACTACCGCGGCGGCCGGATCTTCACCGCGAGCGCGTCCGGCTGGGCGGAATCCATGGTCGTGCGTGGCGAAACCATTGAATACGTAGGCAGCACCGCGGAGGCCGACCAGATCGAGGCTCAGGTAGTCGAACTGGACGGAGCCTTCGTGCTGCCCGGGTTCGTCGACGCGCACACGCATCTGGTGTCGATGGGCGAAGCCTTGGAGCAAGTCGACCTGTTCTCCGCGACTTCCCCCGAAGACATCCAGCACCGGCTCGCCCGCGCCGCAGCGGACAATCCGGCAGCGCCGCGAATCCTCGGCCGCAGCTGGCTTTTCGACGCACTCGACGGCCGGGCACCGCACCGGAACCTGATCGACGCGGTGGTCCCGGACCGGCCGGTCTACCTCGCCGCGAACGACGTCCACTCCGCGTGGGTCAACAGCGCCGCCCTGCGCGAGCTGGACATCGACCGCGACACGCCCGACCCGCTCGACGGGCACATCGGCCGCGACGAGACCGGCGAGCCGGACGGCATGCTGTACGAAACCGCCGCACTGCAACTGATGCGGCACTTCCTCGACGACCAGACCAGCGACGCCGACCGGGACCGCGCGCTGGCGTCCGCGTTCGCGCAATACCTCGCGGACGGCGTCACGACCGCTGTCGACATGGCGCTCACCGAGGCCGATCTCGCCGCCCTGGAACGGGCCCTCGAAGACGGACGGCTTCCGCTGCGTGTCGCCGGACACTGGCTGATCGAACGCACCGGAAACACCCGGGATGATCTCCGCCAGGTCGAGCGCGCGGCCGAGTTGAGCGCGCGGCTGTCCGGGCCGTGGCTCCGAGTGGCGGGGATCAAGCTGATGGTCGACGGAGTCATCGACACTTGCACTGCGGCCATGAAAAAGCCGTTCGCCGACGGCAGTCACCCTGGGCCGTTGTGGCCGCCGGACGCGCTGGCCCCGGTCGTCGCGGCGGCGGACGCGGCGGGCCTGCAGGTCGCGATGCACGCCATCGGCGACGAAGCGTCGGACATCGCACTGTCGGCGCTGGAGCACGCGATCAAGGTGAATGGACCGCGCGACCGGCGGCATCGGCTCGAACACCTGGAGACCGTGACCTCCGAGAACGTCAAGCGGCTGGCCAAACTCGGTGCCGTCGCGTCGATGCAGCCAGTGCACGCCGACCCGGCGATCCAGGAAAACTGGCGCGCGAAACTGGGCGACGACCGTGTGCGGCGCGGCTTCCCGTGGCCGGAACTGACCGCCGCGGGCGCCGTCCTCGCGTTCGGCTCCGACGCCCCGACCGCGCCGCACCCGCCGCTGCCGAACATGTACATCGCGACGACCCGCCGGTCCGCGCTGAACCCTGACCTGGAACCCAACCTGCCGGAATACGCGCTGCCCCTGGCCGAAGCCCTCGCCCACGGCACCCGCGACGCCGCGTATGCGTGCCGGTGGGACGGGCTGACCGGCCAGCTCGCGCCGGGCCTGGCCGCGGATTTCGCAGTGCTGGACGTCGATCCGTTCGTCGAAGCACCAGACGCACTGCTGCGGGCCCGGGTGCGGCAGACCTTCGTGGCGGGCAAATCCGTTTGACGCGTTCGCCGGGGCTGGGCAGGGTTGGCGGCATGCGTTTCTCGTTCTGCATCCCGAACTTCGGCGACTTCGCCGACCCGCGCGCGGTCGCCAAGGTCGCTTCGGCAGCCGAAGAGGCAGGCTGGGACGGCCTGTTCGTCTGGGACCACGTGGTGCTGGACAAACGTCCCGGCCGCCTGTTCGGCGACCCGTGGATCCTGCTCACCGCCGCCGCGCTCGCCACCAGCCGGATCCGCCTCGGCCCCATGGTCACGCCCGTCGCGCGCCACCGCCCGCAGCAGCTCGCCCGCGTGGTGTCCACTTTGGACAACTTGACTGGCGGCCGGGTCGTGTTCGGCGTCGGGCTGGGCGCGCCGCTGGAGGCGGAGTTCGGCGACTTCGGCGAATCAGCCGACCCGAAGGTGGTCGCCGAGAAGCTGGACGAGGGCGTCGACCTGATCGCCCGGTTGTGGACCGGCGAGCCGGTGACGTTCTCCGGCAAGCACTTCACCGCCCGCGACGTGACGCTCCTCCCGCCGCCGGTGCAGCGCCCGCGCCCGCCGGTCTGGGTGGCGGGCCGGTGGCCCAACCGCCGCCCGATGCGCCGCGCGGCTCGCTGGGACGGCGTGGTGCCGATCTTCGAGTCCGCTGGCACCAAGGGGTTGCCGGAGGTGTCCGAGGTGCGGGACATGATCGCCTACATCCGGAGCGAGCGGGACACCGACGCACCGTTCGACGTGGTGTTCGGCGGAACGAGCCCCACCGACCCAGTCCAGGCGCGAAGTGTCGTCGAACCGTTCGCCGAGGCCGGTGTTACGTGGTGGGAGGAGAGCCTGCCGTTCGGGAGCCCGGAGGAGGACAAGCTGGAGCCCGTGCTGCGGCGGGTCGAGGCTGGGCCGCCCGCGCTTTAGGCCCGCTTCCGCAAGCGTCCGGCGGCTCGCTCGGCGCGGCAGCCAACCGAAGGTTCAGTGCGGCTGCCCGGTCTCCGCCAACGCGTCGATCGCCCCCACCAGCTCGTTCAACGCAGGCACCGCCGCCGCGATCAGGTGTCGCCACGCCGGATGCACCCCGTCCAGCGCCGCGGCCAAGATCGCCGCGTTGTGCCCCTGCCACCGCTCGACCGCGGCCCGGCCGGTATCGGTGAGCTCGAGCGCCACCGTCCGCCGGTCGTCACCACCGCTGGTGCGGGTCACGAGGTCCCGCGAACGCAACCCCGTGACCATCGTGGTCACCGAATTCGGCGCGAGCTTCAGCAACTGCGCGATCCGGCTAGGCCGCGCGCCGGGATTCTCGAAGAGGCACGACAGCAACTCCAGCTGCGCCACCGACAACGTGTTGTCCGGATCCGCGGTGCGCGCGGCCCGCCGCATGGCCCGCCGGAGCCGGGCGACGACGTCGGCGAGCGCGGGTTCGGGCGCGGTCACCGGGCCCGCTCCGGGCGTGCCGCCAGCCCGGTCGCCGCGGCCAGGACGCCGGCCCCGGCCAGCACGGCCAGCGCGGCCGCTTCCCCGCCGGTGTGCAGGCACAGTGTCACGAGCGCCACGCCCAGCGCCGTCCCCAGTCCGCGTGCCATGTTCACCAGTCCTCCTCCGGTGGCCGACATCCGCGCCGGGATCGCGCTCATGACAGCCGAGTTGTTGGCTGGAATGAACACTCCCAGACCGAGCCCGGCCACCACCAGCGACACGCCCACCTCCCAAGGAGCGGACGCCGGTCCCAGCGCCGCGCATCCCGCCGCCGCCACGAGCGCGCCCAGCACGGTGCGTCCGCGGGACCCGAGCCGCTTCGGCAGCACCCGGTCGGCGAGCACCGCCGCGACCGCGAACCCGGCGGGAAGACACGTCAGCACCGCACCGGTCCCACCCGCCGTGCCGAGCACCTGCGGCAGCAACGTCAGCGGCCCGAACAACACGAGGTATCCGCACAACGCACCGGCCAGCCCCAGCGACACCACCGGCGGCCGCAGCACCGACAGCTGCAGGATCGGGCTGCTCGCCGCCTTTTCGCGCAGCACGAACCCGATCGCGGCGAAGACGGCCGCCCCGGCCAGCGCGACGAGCAGCCACCCCGGCATCTCCAGCCCGGACACCCCGGAAATCACCAGCAGCAACGCCGTCGACGCGGTCGCCAGCAGCCCGACCCCCGCCCCGTCGAAGCGACCCAGCGGCGTGCGCTCGCGAGTGCGCGGCAGGAGGTAGCGCCCAGCGATCAGCCCGGCCAGCCCGACCGGCGCGTTGACCAGGAAGACCCACCGCCAGCCGACGGTGTCGACCAACAGCCCGCCGACCGCGGGTCCCAGCGCGAGCCCCAACGCCTGCGCCGCCGCCTGCACCCCGAGCGCGGCGCGCGCCCGGTCCTCGCGGACGCTCCGCACCACCAGCGCGACACTGTTGGCCTGCAACATCGCCGCCCCGATCGCCTGGACGACCCGGAACGCGACCAGCCAGCCGAGCGTCGGCGCGAGCCCGCACGCGACGGACGCGACGGTGAACACACCGAACCCCTGCACGTACGTGAGCTTCCGCCCGACCGCGTCGGCCACCCGCCCGACCGCCGCCAGCAATCCCACGAGCGCGAGCAGATACGCCAGCGACACCCACTGGACGGCGGCCAGCGGAGCCCCGTACTCGTGCTGCAGCGCGGGAAAGGTGAGCGTGACGATGCTGGCGTCGAGCTGCCCCATGAACGCCCCGAAACACACCGCGCCGACGGCGAACCACCCCGCCTTCGGATGATCCCGCACGACCGCCGGCCGAGCCCGCTCCAGGCCGATCGTCACTGCCGCCTCCCGTACGATTAGTTCTGCTACAGAACTACTGTACGGGATATACGTACATATTACAGCCCTGGGATGGTGACGTTTACCTGAGTGGCGGGGTGAGATAGGTCGCCTGACGAGTTAACTGAAGGTGACGGCTAGTATCTCGCGGTCCTGTCGCATGGCGAAGCTTTCTCCGTCACTGCGTGCTCGCCCGATACGCAGAAGCCGACCGTGATCACGCTCGCCCCTTTGCCCCGGGGCCGGCCCTTGGGCAGAACTGCGGCCGATTGGGCCGAAATCTTGTTCCCAGCCAGCGAAGTCGACGGCCAGGCGGCAAGTACGCAGACCCGATCGGCAAGACTGGTCGCCGCCTGACGCAGGCTAGCGCAGCGCCGCAGTCCAGCCCTGGCTCGCGTGCTGGTACATCGTCGACAATGCAGGCGTCGGTCAGGATCACTGGTGTCCCAGATCCGGGCGGTGCAGCCGAAGCCTGCTGAACGATCAGATTCCCTGCGCGGTTGAAAGCCAGGCGAACACGTTGTCGACGCGCTCGCGCGGTACGTTCACCGAGCGCGGAGAGTGCGTGATGTCCAGGAACCGAGCTGTCCTCTCGGTGCGGCCGGGCCATCAGGAGGTGCCACCTGGTGCTTCAGCAACGACCTCGACCGCTCTGCTGCATTCACGCGAGACGCAAGAGCGGCGGGAGCACGGGGTTCAACCATGTTCCACAAGCGGACAACGCGAGCGTCGCTGCCCAGGTGCCAACGGCTGACGGTCCCGGGTCAAGCGACGATGCTGATTGCGGCAGTGCGTGCGGCGAACAGACGAATCCGGGCATGCGCGGAGAGGCGATGTTCCGCAGCCGAGCAGTTCTGTCGTTGCCACCGACCGCGAGGAGGTGCCTGTCGCAGGCTAAACAACCCAGACCTCTTCCGACCGCTCAGTCGCACAGCAAGCTGGGCTGGCCCAGCGTGATGCCGTCGACGGTGGCGGCGTACCGGCGGTGAGCAGGCCGGAGCGGCCGTCTCTCAAGAGCGCCGGCCGATAGGCCTCAAGCGGCAACTGCCCGGCCAGCACGGGATCTGCGTCCACCAGGATATCGGTGTCCCCAGCGGCTTTCTCCGCAAACGAAGCGCCTCGCTGTTCGGCGACCATCTGGTGGATGCACAGCGCGTACACCGCAGCGAACGCCGCGACCAGCAGCAGCATGACCAAAAGCGCGAGAAGCACCCGGAGCCGCCGAGTCCGGCGGAGGGCTGTCGCGTGTTCGCGCTCCGCGGCAGCGATGCTGTCTTCCAGGAACCGCTTTTCTCGCGGCGTGAGCGTGACATCGGTAGTAGCGACCCATTCCCGGGTCAAGGCAAGGCGGGTACCTCGATAGAGGGCACCAGCGTCGTGGTGCAGGGCTTCCCAGCTGTCTACGGCGTCCGTGAGCCGACAACGGATCCGCAGCCCGTCACGATCACGCGTCAGCCAGTCGCGCAACCGCGGCCAACACCAGATCAGACCCCCGTGAGCGAACTCGACTGTCGCCCCGTCCACCGCGAGCAACCGCGCCTGGGTCAGCCGTTCCAGCACTACTGCGGCGTCCGGACAGTCGAGAGCGAGTTCGCAGCGGGAGGCCCGGCGTTTGGTGTCCGCGTTATCCTCCCCCAGCGAGACCAGCCGCAGGAGCAGATCGCGGGCCAGGAGCCGGTGCCGGTCGGCTAACTCAAGGTAAGCAGTCTCCGCGGTGCGGACCAACGCGTGCTCGATCCCGCCGCTGGCCTCGTATCCAGACAACGTGAGAGCGGCGCCGTCACAGCGATGCCACGTTTCCGTCATCACGCGCGACACCCACGGAAGTGCCCCGGCCTGGCCGCCCGCGTCGGCGATCACCGCAGCCAGCAGTGCCGCTTCCACGGTCACCCCGCTCTGCGCGGCAGGCTGGACGATCGCCTGCCGCAACTGCTGGGCACTCATCGGGTCGAGCAGCATCTGCGCGTCCGTGAGCGCATCGGCCAGCAAGGGGTGCTGCGCGCAGTTCACGGAGAAATCGCTGCGGACTCCGAGCACCACCCGAGTCCGGCTCGTCGCCGTCTGGGCCGCGTGCAGCAACGCGGCGATGAACAGATCTCGCTCGTCCCGGTCCTGGCAGGCGGTGAACACCTCCTCGAACTGATCGACGACCACCAGCATCTCCGCGTCGAAGCTCTGGCGGGCCATGAGCTGACGGATCCGCAGATGCAAGTTCACTGGGTCCTCGCTCAGTTCTCCGCGCAACACGGCAGCGGAGTCCTCGGTGAGTTTCGCGAGGTGCACGGCACATTCTTCGAGCGGATGCCGCCCGGGCACTATCAGCATCACCGGCCCGGAAGAGCCCGAGCCGTGCTCAGCCGCCTGAGCCCGGGCGATCAGACCCGCGCGCAGCAAGGAAGATTTCCCCGCTCCGGACCGGCCAACCAATGCAACAAAGCGCTGTTTCCGCACGCGGCCTGTCAATTCCGCAATCGCCGAGTCCCTCCCGCAGAAATACTCCGCGTCCTCCGCGCGAAACACCGCAGCCCCGACATACGGACATCGCCGGTCGTCCTCTCTGCGTTTTCGTTCGTCTACCGGAGAGCTGGGGCCGTTTTCGGCTTTCTGACCAACCGCCAGTTCGCTCCAGTTGCGCTCCCACTCGACCATGTCCCCGCCGCACGCCTTCACGTACGCCAGCGTGACGGGAAGGCTGGGCAGCTTCCGGCCCGCCGCGGCCTCGGACAGGCTGGCCGCGGAATAGTGCGTCTGAGCGCCTAAGTCGCGGTACGTCGGGTTCCCGGCGCTTGCGCGCAGCCGGCGCAGACCGGCCGCGAATCGCAACAGCGGTGTGTCGTCTCCATCCAGCGGGCGCTCCGGACGCGGCATGACATCTCCTCCCCGCCTCTCATTGTTCAGACGTTGTTGTTCAACGTCCAGTGCGGAACCTTGAACAACCCGAACGCACTAGACCTGGACATCGGAACGATTTCATGTGTCACAGAGGAATCGAATGCCCGAAGGCATCGATCCCATGACCAAGGGGGAGATATGCAGTCTGTTGCGGGAACGACCTCTCGTGAGTGTCCGCCAGCAGCGCCTCAACGACAGGCGCGACCGAATGCCAAGCTCGCGCGGCCGGGCTCCGAGCCTCGCACATCCCTGCAGCCACGTCAGATTTCGGCAACTAATCCAACTTCACGTCAGCAGGAACCGTTTCATCGCAAATAGCGGAAGATGCCATCTTCGCCTTTCATGAGCGAGCACCGATTCGAATTCATTGGCCAGATCGCCGCGAGGAAGCCCTTCTCGCAGTGAATCGCCGACCAAGATGAACGCAGTCGCGCCCGCGGAGAGACCCGCTGCCATCGCGGTGATCGACCGCCTCGCGGTCCGCGCGGAGGGGAAGGCGGTTCGTCAGGTCGAACTGAGCGCGTGCTCGCGCGAAGGAGAAAGCATGGTCGCCGTGGCGAGCTGCAAGTGTTGTTGCTGGCTGGAGGCACTTCCCAGAGTCAGCACGCTGACAACGCGAGAAATGGAGGTGTTCACCTTACTGCAGGCAGGCGAATCAAACCAGGCCATTGCCGACGAGTTGTACATCACCGAGCGCACAGTTCGGGCGCATCTGGCGCAGATCATGAGAAAACTCGAGCTCACCAATCGCGTGCACCTCTGCCTGGCATCCTATTTCTACTTTCACGCCGCCCCTGGAGATCTTGTCGCGCACGACAATAGCGGCCGATGCGAGCCAGGGCCACGCTGATTCATGTCATTGAAGCCGCCGGCCGCGGGCCGGCGAGATCCGAAAGGACGTACGCCATGGATGCATTCGATCTCGACGCCAAGGTGACGACTCCGGCCACCGGGGTTTCTTCCAACGCACCGGTGTCGATTACCAGTATTCTCACCAGAGTGGTCTGCCCCAAGACCCCGGCCTGCTCGAAGTCCACTTGCAAGTGCACGACGATCGGTATTTGCACCTCCAGCTGCCGGCGCTGAACTTCGGGCTGAACTGACGGCGGGGGTGGGGGGGGCGCCCCCGGGGGGGGCCCGGCCGCCCCCCCCCCCCCGCC